>JAKANU010000034.1 GCA_021812315.1 Pseudomonadota bacterium | reverse complement strand
TGCAACCTAAGCTGGCTGCCTTGCCGGGTGTCACGGCGTTCCCGATCACGCCGCCTTCGCTTGGGCAGGGATTTCGCGAGCGCCCGGTGAACTTTGTCATCGTAACTTCGGAAAGTTATCAGGATCTGGCGGTTGTCACACGCAAAGTCATGGATGAAATTGCCAAGAACCCAGGCATTGTCAGCGCCGACATTGACTTGCGACTGAACAAGCCGGAACTCAGGGTCGAGGTCAATCGGGAAAAGGCGGCCGACCTGGGCGTGAATATTGACACTGTCGCCCGCGCGATCGAGACCATGCTGGGCGGTCGGCAAGTCACACGCTACAAGCGTCGAGGTGACCAGTTTGACGTGATCGTTCAGACCGATGCAAGCGGTCGTTCGACGCCCGAAGATATTGAAAAGATTTTTGTTCGAGGTCGGGGTGAGACGATGATTCCTTTGGCATCATTGGTGGACGTTCACGAGTCGGTAGCACCGCGCGAACTCAATCACTTCAGCCAACGGCGCTCGGTCTCGATCACCGCCAACCTGGCACCCGATTACTCTTTGGGACAAGCGCTGGACTTCCTCGACGGCACGGCAGCGCGGGTTCTCAAGGTCGGCTACAGCACAGACCTCAACGGCACGTCCAGGGAGTTCAGGAACTCGCAAGGCTCGCTGACCGTTGTCTTCGCCTTGTCATTACTTTTCATCTTCTTCGTGCTGGCTGCTCAATTTGAGAGCTTCGTTGATCCTCTGGTGATCATGCTATCGGTTCCCTTGTCGATGATCGGCGCCTTGCTGGCTCTGAAATGGTCCGGAGGATCGCTCAACGTCTATTCTCAGATTGGCTTGATCACGCTGGTGGGCTTGATCACGAAGCATGGCATTCTGATTGTTGAGTTCAGCAACCAGTTGCGTGAGCAGGGCATGCCGATGATGCCAGCCTTGATCAAGGCGTCGAGTCAGCGTTTACGCCCGATTCTGATGACGACCGGCGCGATGGTGCTCGGCGCTATTCCCTTGGCCCTGGCGAACGGTGCCGGTGCCGAGAGTCGCATGCAAATCGGCTGGGTCATTGTTGGTGGCATGTCCCTGGGCACTTTACTGACGATTTTTGTGGTGCCCACGATGTATACGCTGTTTGCCAGGAAGTCGGTCCCGGGCGCCATCAAGACGGCGGAGAAGAGTTTGTCCGGGAGCGCCTGAGTTCAGGCGAGGTTGCACGCGACCTGGCTGTCGGTATCCAACGGGCGAAGCGCCGGGATCTGCCCGGCGCAGCTGGAGATGGCCTGCGGGCATCGAGTCCGAAAGATGCAACCCGAGGGCGGATTGATCGGGGAGGGCAAATCCCCCTGGAGCAATTGCACGGTCTTGCTTCTTTCACGTTTCGGGTCAGGTGTTGGAATGGCGCTGAGCAAAGCTTGCGTGTAGGGGTGCCTAGGGTTTCTATAAATCGCTTCTTTGGTGGCGATTTCCATGGTCCTGCCCAGGTACATCACCATGACTCGCTGGCTGATATGCCGGACCACGGCGAGGTCGTGAGCGATGAAGATCAGCGCCAGCCTCATCTGGGCTTGCAACTGCATTAGCAGGTTGATGATCTGCGCCTGAATCGACACATCAAGCGCTGACACCGGCTCGTCACAGATCACCAGCTTGGGTTCCAGCACGAGTGCCCTTGCAATGCCGATACGTTGGCACTGGCCCCCCGAAAACTCATGTGGGTAGCGGTTGATTTGATGTTTGGTCAACCCCACCTTGTCCATCATTGCACGCACCTTGCGGGCAATTTCGGCATCCGTCATGGTCGGGAAATGTGTGTGCAACGGCTCTGCAATGATTTGTGCCACTGTCATGCGTGGGTCCAGGGACGCCAAGGGATCCTGAAAGATCATTTGCACGCTCTTGCGCAGTTCCTGCCAGGCTTCGTGTCCGGCGCCGCGCATCCTCTTGCCCTGCCATGTGAGGTCCCCGGCCGTGGTCGGAACCAAGTTCAGGATCGCCCGAGCCAGTGTGGACTTTCCGCAGCCGGATTCTCCGACGATACCCAGAGTTTCTCCCGGATACAAGTCAAACGAAACGCCATCGACAGCCTTGAGTACGCGCGCTGGCGCCCAGGGCCAGATTGAATCGCCAGCCAACTCAAAGTGAACTCTCAGGTCCTGAACCGATAACAGCGCCGCGGGTGTGTTCATGAACTCAGGGCCTTTGGTGAAGCCAGGATTTGGTCCGGACGCCGGTGACAGGCACGCAGGAGTTGGGGTTGACCCTCCAGGGCAGACAGGGCTGGCCGGGTACTTGCGCAGTGGGGTTCAAACCAAGGGCAGCGCTCACTGAACGGGCAGCCCGGGGGGAGATGCGCCATGTTCGGTGGCGCACCGGCGATCGAAACCAATTCGCGGTTGCCCTGTTCGATGCGTGGCACTGCGCCGAGCAGTCCGATCGTGTAGGGATGCGTCGGGGCGTAGAAAATCGACTCCGCCGTGCCATGTTCCATGACGCGTCCGCCGTACAGCACCATAACATCGTCGCACAATCCGGCGACGACCCCAAGATCGTGGGTGATCATGATGATTGCGGTGCCGTGGTCGCGCTGCAACTCGCGCATCAGGGCAACGATTTGTGCCTGCACGGTGACGTCCAGTGCTGTCGTCGGCTCGTCGGCAATCAATACGGCGGGTTCACACAAAAGGGCCATCGCGATCATCACGCGCTGGCGCATGCCACCAGAAAACTCATGCGGATACATGCCCAGCCGGCGTTTGGCGTCGGGGATTTTCACCGTCTCCAGGGAATCGATCGCGCGCTGTCGGGCCAAGTCGCGTGACATGCCCTTGTGAAACTCCAGCACCTCGGTCATCTGGCGCTCGATGGTCAAGTAAGGGTTCAGCGAGGTCATCGGATCCTGAAAGATCATGGCCACACGGTTGCCCCGGATCCGGTTCAACGCGGCCGACGGCATGTCCAGCAGGTCGTGCCCGTCGAACAGTGCTTGACCGCTGGCCTGTCCGTTGATGGCGAGCAAGCCCATCACCGCGAGCACCGCCTGGCTCTTTCCCGAGCCACTTTCACCGACGATGCCCATGGTCCGCCCGCGTTCAAGCGAGAAACTGATGTCATTGACGGCGGTAACCACGCCGTCGGGGGTTTCAAATCGTACGCTCAGGTTGTTGACCGCTATCAAAGCCATGTCGATGTCACCGTTCCTTCGGGTCGAGCGCATCACGCAGGCCGTCGCCGATAAAGTTAAAGCAGTACAAGGTGAGCGAAAGCAGGCCAGCCGGGAACAGCAGGATCCAGGGCGAAACCTCCATGACCTTGGCGCCATCCTGAATCAGGACCCCCCAACTGGTCATCGGTTCCTGAATGCCCAGGCCAAGAAAAGACAATACGGATTCGGTCAGGATCACACCGGGTACCGTCACCGTCGTGTAGATCACGACGATACCCAGAAGATTGGGGACAATATGACGCAAGATAATGCGTGTGGTCGATACGCCCATTGCCTGCGCTGCCTCGACATATTCCCTGGATTTGAGTGACAGCGTTTGTCCGCGCACGACGCGCGCCATATCCATCCATGAAAAGACCGTGATCGTGATAACGACCAGATAGAACTCACGCCCCAAAATGGTGACCAGCAGGATCGCGATCAACAAATAGGGGATCGCATACATCATGTCGACGATGCGCATCATCAGTGCATCGACCTTGCCCCCGACAAAGCCGGCTGTGGCGCCCCAAAGAATGCCCAAGCTTACCGAGGCCAGGGTCGCCAGCAGGCCCACTGTGAGAGAAATTCGCCCTCCGACCAGGCAACGTACCAGCAGATCGCGTCCCGCATCATCTGTGCCCCACCAGTGCGCATTGTTCCAACTGGGCGATGCACTCATCGCGTCCCAGTCGGCGCTGTCAAACGCATGCGGGGAAATCCAGGGACCCACGACGCACGCCAGGGCAATCAGAGTCAGCAGAATAAGACTGATCAGAGCCGCTTTGTTGCGAAGAAACCGCCGACGCGCGTCGCTCCACAGGCTGCGTCCCGCCACCACATCAGAAATTTCTGTTCGACCAAGCATCGGGCTGTTCAATAGCGGATCTTGGGGTCAAGCCAGGCGTACGCGAGGTCCACCAGCAAGTTCAGGGTGACTGTCAGGAAGGTGATCAGTACGACCAGGCCAAGCACCAAGGTGTAGTCACGATTGCCGGCACCGTTGACAATGAGTTTGCCCAAGCCGGGAAGGGAGAACACGGTCTCTGTGACCAGTGCCGAAGTGATGGAGGAAATTGCCAGCGGTCCGAGCAGGGACACTACCGGCAGCAGCGCAGGTTTCAAGGCGTGTCTGAGTACCACGATCCGCGTTGGCAAACCTTTGGCGCGGGCAGTGCGGATGAAGTTGCTATGCATGACTTCAATCAGACTGCCACGCATCACACGACCGATGGTCGAGACGTTGATGATGGTGAGAAGCGCCACGGGAAGAATCATGAAACGCGGCTCAAACTCGTTCCAGCCACCGGCTGGCAACCACTTCAACAGGATAGCGAATATGATGATCAACACCGGTCCGAGCACAAAGCTCGGGATGGCGCTGCCCATATTGCCCATCAGCATGACCAGGTAGTCAACCAGGCTGTTTTGCCGCAATGCGGCGACGATGCCCAACCCGACACCGATCAACAGCGAGAGCAGCAAGGAGCCACCGCCAATAGTCAGCGATACCGGCAGCGCTGCGGCAACCAGATCGTTGACGGACCAGTCGGCATAGCGAAACGACGCGCCCAGATCGCCTTGCAGCAAGCTCTTGAGGTAGAGCAGATACTGCTGCCAAAGTGGCAAGTCAAGGTGATACTTGGCCTGCAGGTTTGCCAACACAGCTGCGGACACCTTGCGTTCGCTGTCAAAAGGGCCGCCAGGCGTGGCGTGCAACAACAGATAGCACACCGTGATCACGACGAGCATCGTCGGAATCGCCGCCAGAATCCGCCGCAGCGTGTAGGACCACATTGCTCAGGACTTAGTGTTTGATGATGTATAGATCTTTGGAGCGGAACCGGTCCTGGGCGTTGTGCAGTGAATAGCCACCGACGTAGGATTTCACCAGTCTTGGCAACGAGTATTGCAGCAGCGGGATCATGGGATAGTCTTCCATGATCATCTTGGAAGCCCGTGTGAGTAGCGTTCGGCGTTTCGCTGGGTCCGTACTCTGCGAGCCCTGGTTGATCAGGTCCTCGGCTTTACGATTGCAATTGAAATTGTTGTTTTGATCGGAATCGCAGCGCACCAGCGCCAAGAATGTGGTTGCGTCGTTGTAGTCGGCGAGCCAGCCGTTGCGCGCCATCTGAAAGGTGCCGTCGTGACGTTTCTTGAGTAGCACCTTGAACTCCATGCTCTCGGTTTCGATGTCCAGACCCAGTTTGGTCTTCCACTCCGATGCGGCAAAAACCGCCATCTTCTTGTGGTACTCGCTGGTGTTGTAGGAAAAGGTAAACTTGGACCCAGGCTTGACGCCAGCCTGTTGCAGAAGACTCCTGGCTTCCGCCACCTTCTTGGTCATCGGCCAGTTCGCCCAATCATACGGTGTCACATCCGCGCCGTTGGTTCCCGCCACCATCAGACTGTAGGCCGGTGCCTGCCCGTCGGCCGTCACGCGTTGCGCCAGGATGTCGCGATCAATCACCATCGACAGCGCCTTGCGAACGCGTACATCCTTGAACGCCGGATCCTGGGTCTGATACGAGTAATAGCGCAGACCAATCATTGGCGCGTTGCGAATCTCCTTGGGATATTGCGCCTTGTACTTTTCGTAGGTGCCCGGCGGCAGTTGGTAGACCCATTCGTTTTCGCCGGACTCATAGAGCTTGACGTCGGCATGCCCGTCTTCGATGGGCAGGTACGTCACTTTGGTCAGTTGCACATTCGCGGCGTCCCAATACTTGGGATTCTTCTCGATGACGATGCGGTTGTTGACCTGCCATTCTTTCAGGACATAGGCGCCATTGCTGACAAGGTTGCCCGGCTTTGTCCATTCCTTGCCATATTTTTCGAGAGAGGCACGGTGCACCGGGCCCAAGTTATTGTTGCTCATCAAATCGGGCAGGAAGGTCACCGGGAACGCGGTCTTGACCTCAATCGTGAACTTATCCAGCGCCTTGACGCCAATGTCCGTCGTGGGCTTGCTGCCCTTGACCACCTCGGCACCGTTGAGCAGGAAGATGCCAAAGGTGGCGGCGTAGGTGGAAGCCGTTTTCGGGTCGACAAACCGGCGAATGGCATAAACAAAGTCGTCGGCAGTGACCGGCTCGCCATTGGACCATAGGGCATTCCTGCGCAGCTTGAATACCCACGTGGTGTCACCGGTCTGCTTCCAGCTCTCCGCTACGCCTGGCACGATCTTTCCATCCGAGTCATTCGCAGTTAAGCCCTCAAAAAGGTCGCGCGTCAGATTGTTGGCGCCTACCGATTCGGCCAGAGCCGGATCCAGTGTTTCAGTCTCCGAGCCATTGTTCCGTATCAAGGTTTGCGTCGAATGCAACTGCACGCCAGCGGGAATGGTCGCCGCGTGGGTGGTCGCAAAGGCTGCGGCGAGGGATAGAACCCAGGCGGTGCGGGTGAGTATCGGTTTCATGTATTTTCCTGAGAATGACCAATTATCGGCGCAGACGCGCGATTTACTTGGGTAGTTTAGCGAGATCAATGTCGACATACTTCCAGAACTCCCTTGCGGTCGGGTGCCTGCGGTAGCCCAGCAACCAGGGCTGTGTCAGGTCAGTCAGGATGCGATGCGTGGAAAACTTGTAGGGCATGTACGCGACCATGATCTTGACGGCTTGGCGCATCACCGCCAGCCGCTCGGGTCCGTCCGGCATTACCTGCTGCTTCTGGTACAGCCGGTCAAACTCGGCATTTTCAAAACGTGCCAGATTGCCTTCGCCTTTGCCCGGCCCATAGCCCAGACCCAGGGCGCCGGCTCCGTCCGGACTCGATGCGCTGTAACCGAGTCCCCACAACATGAGTTTGCCCGCGCGCGCAGCCTTCAGTTGCTCGGGCCACTTGGCAGTCTTGAATTCGATGCGCAAGCCTACCGCATCCATGTTCTTCTTCCAGATCTCGTTGAGTTCGCGCGACGCTGCGTCTGGGGACGTCGCGTACTCCAGCACCAGCGGCTTGCCCTCAGGCGTGTCGCGCCAGCCGTCGCCATTGCGATCAATATAGCCGTACATGTCAAGCAAGGCGCCGGCACGGGCGCGGCTGAACTCGCTCATCTCGGTCTTGAATTTCGGGTCGTAGCCATAGGTTGTCGGTTGAATGGGCCCCTGCGCCGGAATCGCCTGATTGCGTCGTGGCAAGCGAATCTCCTCTTCCGAGTTGTAGGCCAGAGCGATTGCCCGGCGCAAGGCGACCTTGTCGGGCGTGTTGCCTCCGACGAGCGGATCCTCCATGTTGAAATACGTCACGGTCACATCCGGATTGGGTACGCGTTCCATGCCGATGTTTCTCTTGGCCAGGTTGGGTGCCAGACGGTTGTTGGGAATGGCCTGGTAGGCGAACGCGTTGGGCAGGCGTTCAAGGAGGTCGTGATCCTTGCCTAGAAACGACAGCCAGCGAGGTTGCATTTCCTCGATGATCGAAACTTCAACACGGTCGATCATGGGCAAACGGCGTCCCTTCATTTGCTGGTAAATGGCCATCGACTTGGTGTCCTCGGCTGCCGGTTCAGCTTCGTAATATTCTTCGCGGAAATTCGGGTTACGCACCAATGTCATTTTTGACGACCGCGTCCATTGCTCGAGCTTGAAGGGGCCGGTCCCGACCGGATGCTCCATGATCTTGTCACCGTACATTTCGACGACTTCCCGCGCTACCGCGCCAAACACTCCGGCATCCGCAAGCGTATAGATAAAGCGTGGACGGGTCTCCGCAGTCTTGAACTGAATCGTGTAACGGTCCAGCGCCCGGATCCCTTCCACCTCCTTGTCGTAATTGAAACTCGCGCCTGGCTTTTCGGCTGCGCGCCGGAGTTCATCCATGCCAATGAGCTTTTCCTCTTCCAGATCGGTGGCCAGCGGGCTCTTGGTCTTGGGGTCGAAGATCCTCTTGTAGCTGTAGGCGAAATCGTAGGCGGTGAGCTCACGTTTCTTGCCGCCAAAGGCTGGATCATCCGCGAAGAAGATGCCGGGCCTGATTTTGACCGTGTAGGTCCGAAAATCGTCGCTGATCACCGGCATGCTGAGTGCGACATTGGGCCGCACCTTGGCCGGCCGCGCCAAGTAGTCATAGCCATAAAGCGCGTCGAATATGTTGGCCGTGATGATTCGCGAATACAGGTCCGACAGTTGTGCCGGATCAAATCCGGTCTCGGCGACCGGAAACGCGTAACGCAACACCTTCTCCGGTGGTTTGTCCTGTGCCGGCACACTGGTCATGCCGACCAGGCACGCTCCCGCGAGACAAAAATATCGAAGCAACTTGAAATTCATAATAGCAAACACCAATGCCGTTTCACAATCCTGCAAGCATAATCTGCCTCGACTGCAAATCCTTGGGCGTTTTCCCGAACTCAAGCACTCTATGTTTCCCTATATCCTGCGACGCATCTGGCAAATGATCCCAACCTTGTTGGGTGTGATTCTGCTCATTTTCTTCCTGTTCAAGTTCTTCGGCGGCGATCCGGCCGAAATCATGGCCGGCCTGAAGGCGTCGCCGGAGCGAATTGCCTCCCTGCGTGCTCAATTGGGGTTGGACAAATCCGTGTGGGAACAACTTTGGGTCTTTGTGCAACAGATATTCAGTTTCAACTGGGGAAAGAGTTGGACCACGAATGAGTCAATCTCCGCGATCTTTGCCACGCGCCTGCCAGCGACCCTCACCATCATGATTCCGATTCTGGTGCTTGAGGTCGTACTGGCTATTGTTGCCGGTCTTGCCGTGGCCTACGTTCGCGGTAGCCTGACGGACCGTGCGATCATGATCCTTACGACGGTTGCGCTCTCGGTGAGTTTCCTGGTTTACATCGTCGTCGGGCAATATCTGTTTGGCTTTGTTCTGGGCTGGTTCCCGGTCCAGGGATGGAGCAGCAGCATTTGGAAGAACTTGGTGACCTACGCGCCGTTGCCTGTTTTCTTGGCGGTTTTGGTCAGTTTGGCACCCCAGACTAGGCTGTACCGGAGTTTCTTTCTCGACGAGATTAACCAGGATTACGTTCGAACTGCGCGCGCCAAGGGGGTCTCGGAGAACACCATCCTGCTAAAGCATGTCCTGCGCAATGCAATGATCCCCATCCTGACGAACGTAGCGACCGGATTGCCGGGCGTGTTTATCGGCTCCTTCCTGATTGAAGTATTTTTCTCCATCCCGGGACTAGGCCGCGAAATTGTGACAGCGGTGAACCGAAGCGACTATCCCGTGATCCAGGCCGCGACTGTGTATCTCGCGGCCCTGACGATGGTGATCAATCTGCTCACCGATATCTTGTACAAGTTTGTTGATCCGAGGGTGACTCTCAAATGAATACCGGTACCCTTCGCGCGCTCCCACAATCTCCTGGTGTGTGGCAGCAGGCGTGGACGCGCTTGCGCGCCGACCGGGTCGGCATGTTGTGCCTTTACGTCACCGTGTTCTTTGTCATTCTGGTCGTGCTGGCCCAACTCGGTCTGGTCGCCAATGATTGGCAAAAAGAGGTTGGCACGCCGTTCGCTCCGCCACACTTTGTCGGGAAGATCGTGGACGGATCGCAGACGGCGGTGGTGGATTCGATCGCCGGGCCCAATGTTGACATCAGCGATGTCGATCCGCTGGCGCCGCGCTACGAGGAATGGCGGGAACGTGCCGCCCAGTACCAAACAACAAGTGTTCACAAGTCAGACACCTTGCCGCTGGGCGGCGACCAACTGGGCCGTGATGTGTTGAGCAAGGTGATCAAGGGAGCGCAGGTCTCCATCACTGTCGGGCTGGCGGCGGCTCTGGTGGCCACTCTGATCGGGACAGTTCTTGGCGCGGTGGGCGGCTATTTTGGCGGACGAATCGGAGATTTCCTGGAGTGGGTATACAACGTTTTCACCGCGATTCCATACATTTTGCTGGTCTTTGCCCTGGCGGCAGTTCTCAAGTCAGGCCCACTCGCTGGCATGCTGGGCAGCGGCGCCTGGACCGTGGTCATTATCCTGAGTTTGGTGGGTTGGACCGGCATTTATCGTCTGGTTCGTTCCGAGTACATGAAGCACCGTTCGCGCGAGTATGTGCGTGCCGCTGAAGCCATTGGTGCATCCCATGTCTCGCGCATGTTTACTCATATTCTGCCAAATATCAGCCATGTTGTTCTGGTGCAGTTAAGTCTGCACGTGGTGGGTTTTATCAAGGCTGAAGTGATCTTGTCTTTTCTGGGACTTGGCGTGCCGATCGACATGGTCAGTTGGGGCACGATGTTGTCTGAGGCGCAAACGGAACTGGTGCTGGGCAAGTGGTGGCAATTGGCTGCAGCCACGAGTTTCATGGCGGCGTTTGTCACGGCCTTTGCGCTGCTGACCGATGCCTTACGTGATGCGCTTGATCCGAAGCTGCGCTAATCCAGGAACAGCAATTATGAGTCATCTCGTTAGTGTCCAGAACCTTTCCGTGTCGTTTCGCATGAGCAAGACCGAGACGGTCCGGGCAGTGCGCGATGTGAGTTTTAACATTCCGGTCAACGCGACAGTTGCGCTGGTCGGGGAATCGGGCAGCGGCAAAAGCGTCAGCGCCATGAGCATTGTGCGTCTGCTGCCTGAGAATGCGTTGTTCGACGAGAGCAGCAAGATCATCTACGGTGGTCGCGACTTGTTGCGTACGTCCGATGAGGATATGCGGGGCTTGCGCGGCAAGGACATTTCGGTCGTGTTCCAGGAGCCGATGAGTTCACTCAATCCGGTGTTCCCCGTTGGAGAGCAGATTGCAGAGGTGCTGCGTATTCATCTCAAGCTCAACGCCCGGCAGGCGATGGATCGCACGCTTGAGTTGATGACTGAAGTTGGAATCGCCAATCCCAGAGAACGACTGAAGTCGTATCCTCATGAACTATCTGGCGGGCAGCAGCAACGCGTCATGATCGCCATGGCGATCGCTTGCGAACCCAAACTGCTCATCGCCGACGAGCCCACGACAGCGCTTGATGCAACCGTGCAACGTCAAATCATGGACCTGCTGATCGATCTGCAGAGGCGAAAGAGGATGAGCATACTGTTCATTAGCCATGATCTTGGCCTGGTCGGAGAAATATCGACCAGGGTCGTCGTGATGCGCGATGGATCAGTGCGGGAAGCTGGTGATGTGAGGCAAATCTTCACGACGCCGCAGAACGCTTACACGAAGGCGCTGCTGGCCTGTCGGCCCAGGTTGGATTCACGTCCGCGTCGTCTTGCCGTCATTGATGATATTGTGAACCAGCGTCCGCCAACGACCGAGCAACGTGTTAGCGCGCCCCTGTCTGGGGCGGCGCTGATTGAAGTCAAGGGGCTGTGCAAGGACTACAAGCTCAAGTCCGGCCTGTTTGCTCGCAGCGTGCTGAGCGCAGTCAGGCAGGCTGATTTTTCCCTGCATAGGGGCCGCACCCTGGGCCTTGTGGGGGAATCAGGTTCAGGCAAGACCACCCTCGGCATGATGCTGACGCGTCTGACCGATGCCTCGGCCGGAAGCATCCTGTTTGAGGGCGTTGATCTCGCCAAACTCAGCGCTGCGCAGATGCGAGCCTATCGCCAGCGTATACAAATCATCTTCCAGAACCCGTATGCCAGCCTGAATCCGCGCTTCACAGTGGGACAGATCCTGCTCGAACCGATGCGTATTCACGGCATTGGCGGCGATGACGACGGGCGCGCGCGCCTGGCTTTGGCGTTGATCGACAAGGTGGGGCTGAGTCCGCAGGATTTCGGCAAGTATCCACACGAATTTTCAGGTGGTCAACGCCAGCGCATTGCCATTGCGCGATGCCTGACCATGAAGCCCGAAGTGATTGTTTGTGACGAAAGCGTCAGTGCCCTCGACGTAAGCGTGCAGGCTACTGTGCTCAATTTGTTGCTTGACCTGCAGGAGGAGTTTGGACTGACCTATGTCTTTATCAGTCATGATCTGGCCGTGGTGAAATATATGGCCGATGAAATCCTGGTGATGTGCCAAGGTGAAATCGTCGAACGCGGTAGCGCCGAGGAGATCTACACCCGACCCAGCCATGCCTATACCAGGCAGTTGCTTGGAGCCATTCCGCGTGGGCTTGCGACTCCTTCTCCGTGAGATGCCGGACTCAACCATGAACGGCGTTCTTGTCGCTGCGTGCTTGGCGGTGCTGTTGTTGCCAGCTTGCTCAAGGGCACCGCAGCCGGTGGCGCATACAGCACCGACCACGGTTGCTTGGGTGAAGCCCGATGGTGCCGTCATCGATCCAATATTTGCTCAGGCCAAGGCGGCCAACAAGCCGGTGTTCCTGTATTGGGGTGCGGTCTGGTGTCCACCGTGCAATCAGATCAAGGCCACAGTGTTTAATCGCCCGGACTTCATCGCACGCAGTCAACTGTTCGTACCTGTGTACCTGGATGGAGATACGCCGGGCGCGCAGAAGCTTGGGGCCCGCTTCAAGGTACGGGGCTGCCCCACCATGATCCTGTTCAAATCGGACGGCACTGAATTGTTGCGGCTGCCGGGGGAGGTCGACGCGGCGAGATACATGGAACTGCTGAGTCTGGGGCTGGCCGCTGACAGCTCAGTGAGGCAGTCGCTGCGGCAGGTCCTTGACTCGGACGGCTCGAAGCTGTCCGCGGATCAATGGCGTTTGCTGGCCTACTATGCATGGGATCAGGACGAAGCGCAGTTGGTCTCCAGCAGCGAGCGAACCATGACACTTCAAAAGCTGGCGTCGCTGTGTCCTCCGGCGCACGGTGACGCCTGCACGCGGCTGACGCTCAAGGCCATCAGCGCCGCGGCGCGGGATCAGAGGCCGTTGCCCGACCCAGAGCGCGCACTTATCAGCGTTCGGCAAATCCTGGCTGACCCGGCGCAGACGCGGGCAAACTTTGATGTGTTGATCAGTGATGGTGTCGAGATCGTCGGTGCATTGACCCGGGGTGGCAGTTCCGAACGCGACCGTTTGCTCGCGCAGTGGAATGACACGCTCGACAGCATGGGCGCTGATCCTGGATTGTCCAGCGGTGATCGCCTCTCTGCCACGTCCACCAAAGTGGCGCTGGCCCGACTCGGCCACAGCGAAAAGGGCATGGTTTCACTACCGGCCGGACTGCTCGCCAAGGTGCGCAAGGCGGTGGCCGAGGCGGACAAGCATGCCAACAATCCCTATGAGCGACAGGCCGTGATTCCGGCGGCTGCCGATTTGCTCAGCGAAGCAGGATTGCTTGACGAGTCCGACGCCCTGCTAAGAGCCGAGCTACCGCGGGCGATTTCGGCCTACTACCACATGTTGGTGTTGGCGGCGAACGCGAAACGGCGTGGTGATCACAGCGGTTCGCTCGATTGGGCCGAGCAGGCATGGAATGCAGCCCAGGGCCCCGCAACCCGCTTGCAGTGGGGCAGCGGCTTCGTCAACCGACTGATAGAGTTGACACCGCAGGACGTGGCGCGCATCGAAAGGTCGGCGATGCGTGTGCTTGCTGAAATCGAGGCGGTGCCGGAGACCTTCTACGAGCGCAATCGACGGGGTCTGGAACGAATGGGCCAGCGGCTGCTGGCGTGGAGCCGAGAAAAGGGACATACCGAGGTCGTGGCGAGACTTTCGGGACAACTCAGTACAGTGTGCTCGAAGCTGCCACCCCTGGATGAGGCACGCACGACATGTGCCGGCCTGTTCGTCACCCCGGCGGGCGCGGCCAAGGCACCGCTTTGACCTTTTCTGGAGATTTCATGAAGCGAATTCTTTGTGCTGGTGCGCTGGCGCTGAGCATGACAATCCTGCCCGTTCGCGCCGGACAAGGCGGGGAGGTTCTCGTCCCCGATATCCACCTGAAGACCAATGGCATGCCCGCAATCATGGCAAGTGTGGCCAAGGCAGTGGCACCGTATACGGAGTTTCGCGGGCACACTTTCGTCGATTGGCATCCCAGGGAGCCTGTCATGCTTGTCCGCCACCGCGAAGCGGGTGCCAACACGGCACAGATTTACAAGCTCTCCACGCCCGGCGGCGAGCTTGAGAGGCTGACAGATTTTCCCGATCCCGTTTACGCCGCAAGTTTCGACCCGGTCGATGGCAAGTACATTGTCTATGCCCGCGACAGTGGCGGCAACGAGGCCACACAGATCTATCGCATGGATCTGGATACCCGCCGCTCAACCCTCCTTTCGGCGCCGGATGAACGCAGCACCGCATCGTGGACCGAGCGGGGAGATCGGTTGCTGATCTCCTCCGTGCCATTGGACAGGACCGCGACAGCGGGTAAGCGCGTGGGCGTTGCAACGACGCTAAGCCTGGTCGATCCGCTCAGACCCGAAAGAAATAGGCGTCTGGTTGAACTTCCGGGCGGAGGCTGGGGCGGCTATCGTTTCAGTCGCGATGATCGGCAGATTGCAGCGCTTCAGTACCGTACGCCGAGCGACGTCGATGTGTACCTGATCGACGCTGCAACTGGGGCACGCAAGAAGATCCTGCCGGCGCCGGACGCTTCGAGGGCAGGCTATTCCGACTTGGAATGGAGTCGCGACGGACAGAGGCTGTTCCTGACCACGAATCAGGGAGGGGAGTACTACGAACTTGCGGTCTACGAATTGGCCAGCGCTGAACTAAAAATCCTGTCGCGCCACATTGCCTGGGACGTGGAGCACATCTCACTCGCGGCCGATGGCACCAAGCTGCTCGCTGTGGTCAATAACAACGGTCGCGATGAAGTGCACTTGTTTGATGCGCGAAATGGTCAGGAATTGCCCCGTCCTGATATCGTTGCAGGCTCAATTTCCGGCGCACGGTGGCATCGTGCAAACGGCAACAGCTTTGCCTTTTCTCTGAATTCGCCACAGAGCCCAGGTGACGTGTACAGCTATGAAGCCAGCACTGGACAGACGCGGCGTTGGACAACAGCTTATGCAGCGCCGGGCTTGGATCCGCAGCGATTTGCCAGCCCGAGACTGGTCCAGATCAAGAGTTTTGACGGTCTGATGGTCAGTGGCTGGTTGTATATGCCAGACGCGGCCAGGTTCCCCGGCAAGCGCCCGGTCATCGTCGA
>JAKANU010000326.1 GCA_021812315.1 Pseudomonadota bacterium | reverse complement strand
AAAGAAACGAAATCGTTCTTGGCGCAAGCGGTCGCCCTCAAGGTCATCGCCGTGAGCGCTGGAATCTGGATTGACGTCCTGAAGCCTCTGCTGTCCGATGTCGTGAAGCACGACCCGCCGCATTGGTGGATGGTCGTGCAACTCGCCATCTGGGTGGTGGGACTGCTGGTTTACTGGGCGGCGTCCATTGCCACGGTTGCGTGGCTGGTTGAAAAAGGAGCCAAACCCCCGAAAATCCCATTCATCGGGGGTGGTGACAAGGACAAGGAATCGCAGGACAATCAATGTAATCGGGTGTCAGCGGGCAAGGGAATTTGCCACGTCAACGCGCCCTCAAGGAGATTCAAGAATGAACGTCACAGATATCTACGGCATTGGCTTGCTAAGCCTCGGATTTGGCGGACTGGGAGCCATTTGGGCTTTCATCCTCATTGATCGAGCCATCAGCAAGCGACACGCCGTCGGAGGTCAACGTCACCGCGGCAAGAGCGTGAGCCACCACCACGCCTGAGCCGCCAAAGATCGATCAACGAGACCCCGCCGCAAGGTGGGGTCTTTCAGTTGAGTCGTTTTGCCGCCCCGAAACACACGCGAGCGGTTGCGCCGTAAATCATCCGATCGACGGCGCCAGCATCCGTATCGAGCCTGTCAGGAATTTTGTGTGCGAGGCATAGCATGACCATCAGGAGCATGTATGCCAAGCAAGACGAAGTTGAAGAACGCGGCCAGGTCGGCGGCGTTGCCGTCCATCCCCAAGGAACTGCTTGACCAGTTGATGAGCGGCCCGATGACGGGCGATGAGGTCAACGCCGCGTCGATGGCGTTCAAGAAGGCACTGATCGAGCGAGCGCTGGGGGCGGAACTGGGCCACCATTTGGGCTACCCGAGTGGCGAGACCAAGCCTGAGGCGACGAGCAATCAGCGTAATGGCACGAGCGGCAAGACGGTCATGATCGAGGACGGTCCGCTGCGCATCGAGGTGCCACGCGACCGTGACGGCAGTTTCGAGCCGCTGCTCATTGGCAAGCACGAACGCCGCTTTACCGGTTTCGACGACAAGATCATCGCCATGTACGCGCGCGGCATGACGGTGCGCGAAGTCCAGGGTTTCCTGACCGACCAGTACGGTGTGGACGTGTCGCCCGAGTTCATCAGCAGCGTGACCGACGCCGTCATGGCCGAGGTCGGCGCCTGGCAATCTCGCCCGCTGGAGCCGATGTACCCGGTGGTGTTCTTCGACGCGCTGCGGGTCAAGATTCGTGAGGACGGGGTGGTGGCAATCTATCTGGCGCTGGGCGTGCTGCCCGACGGCACGCGCGACATCCTGGGGATGTGGGATCGAGAACACCGAAGGTGCCAAGTTCTGGATGAAGGTGTTCAACGACCTGAAGACCCGTGGCGTGGCCGACATCCTGATCGCCGTCACCGACGGCCTCAAGGGCATGCCAGAGGCGCTTGGGGCGGTCTACCCGGCCACCACGCTGCAGACCTGCATCGTGCACCTGATCCGCAACAGCCTGGACTACGCAAGTTGGAAAGACCGCAAGCTGCTGGCCGAGGCGATCAAGCCGATCTACACGGCCACCAGTGCCGAGGCGGCGCATGCCGAGCTCGACGCCTTCGAGCAGGGCCCCTGGGGGCAGAAGTTCCCCACGGTCGTGTCGGCGTGGCGCCGCGCCTGAGACCGCGTGATGCCCACGCCCTTGCCCGGAGGTGACATCAATCGCGTTCAGAAGTGACAGCAATTTCTTCCGGCAATACCAGGGCCCGATGGTGTTGCGTCATGCGCTGTCAGGACATCCCGTCACCAGCACGGCACGCGACGTCCCTCCAGGCACGCAGAGAGAATTCCGCCAATTCGCAGAGGAGAGTGGTCTCATGCGGTGCGGGCAAATCCATGTGGGATGGGCACGCGTGTCGAATCGAAAGATGCTGGCCTTCACGTCGATGCTGCCGGGGCTCGCGCGCAGTAGTCACTCCAGTCGCGCATCAACACCCGGCGGCGCTCTAGTGCGTCACCCCGGCGATAGGCGGCCTCGGCTTGGTCTTGAATTTGATGCGCCAGCGCGTGCTCGATGATCTCACGCGGATGGTGCGTCGCCTCTCCTGCCCAGTCCCGAAAGCTCGATCGGAATCCGTGGACCGTCAGGCCGGGGCGCATGCCGCGCAGCAATTCCAGCATCGCCATGTTGGACAGCGGGCGCGGCTCACCCTTGCGCAGTGTCCAGAACACCAGATTGCTACCGTCGTGGCGGGACAGCGCGCGGAGCAGGTCGACGGCGGCAGGAGACAGCGCCACCCGATGCGCGATCTTCGCTTTCATGCGGCTGCCGGGGATCGTCCAGCTTGCCGAGTTCAGATCGAACTCGCTCCAGCTTGCGCCGATCACCTCCTTGGTACGGCAGGCGGTGAGAATGGCAAATTCCAGTGCTCGGGCGCTCATGCTGTCGCGCTGGCGCAGCTCGGCCATGAACACGGGCAGCTCGAGCCACGCCATCGCCGGGTGATGACGCACGCGGGCTTTCTTCGGGATCGCCGGCAGCAGAGCGGCAAGATGCCCGCGCCAGGCTGCAGGATTCTCGCCACTGCGCAGCCCGCGAACCTTCGCCGCCGTCAGCACGGCCTCGATGCGCTGGCGCAGTCGCGTCGCCGTCTCGTGCTTGGTGGACCAGATCGGATTGAGCACTTGCAGCACGGCGGCGGTGTCGATGGTCGCCACGTCACGGGTGCCGATGGTCGGAAAGGCGTAGGTCTCCAGCGTCGCCGACCACTGCGCCGCGTGCTTGGCGTTCTTCCAGCCGGCGCGCTTGGACGCGATCAGATCACGCGCCACGGATTCGAAAGTGCCCCCGGATTCGAATTTGCCGCGCTTGATCGTCAGCGGGTCGATGTTGGATTCCCGACGCGCGCTGCGCAGTTCCGCGGTCTTCGCCATCGCTTGCGCCAGCGTCATATCGCTGTACCGGCCCAGGCTCATCTCGGTGGTCTTGATCTTGCCGCCGTCGATGGTGCGGCTGTACCGCAGCATCCAGTACGCGCTCGATGCGCTGGCCACGCGCAGATACAGGCCTGGCGCAACCCGGTGCATGCCGACCTTGCGGCGGCGGCTTTCCACTTCCTTGACGGTCAACACCCCGGCAGCCATGGCGCCTCCCACGATTCCCACAAGTCATCCCACAAACAGGCGCGGGCTTTGGCGCAATCATACGGGAAATTGTGGGAATTACGAGGAACCCAGCGCGGCGGTTAGATACAAGCTAAATACCTGTTTTTGCCGGAGAAAAATGCGCCTATTTGTACCCAAATCGTCCCGTGCGATCCAATGCGCAAAATTGAGTAAGGCGGACCCTCTCTCCGCCAGAATTGATCCAACGTAG
>JAKANU010000325.1 GCA_021812315.1 Pseudomonadota bacterium | reverse complement strand
ACTCTGGACGGCGAATGAAGGACTCAGCGCGTATGAGCAGTAAGACGAAAGCCAGCGCCGCGAAGGAAGAGGCAACGTCCGCGCTGGTGCCGAAGCTGCGGTTTCCCGAGTTTCGGGGGGCGGAGGAGTGGAAGCTCGCGGCGCTGAGTCAATTGGCAAATCGCACCAAACTGAAAAACCGCGATGAAAAAATTACTCGCGTGCTGACGAACTCAGCCGAGTTTGGCGTGATGGACCAGCGCGACTTCTTCGACAAAGAAATTGCCACGCAAGGCGATCTCGAGAGCTATTTCGTAGTTGAGCTGGGCAGCTATGTTTACAACCCGCGCATCTCTGCAACAGCACCTGTTGGCCCCATTTCTAAGAACAAAGTTGGCACTGGCGTCATGTCGCCGCTCTACACCGTCTTCAAGTTCAAAGACGGTGGCAATGACTTTTATGAGCACTACTTCAAGACAACCGGCTGGCACACCTACATGCGGCAGGCATCCAGTACAGGCGCGCGGCATGATCGAATGGCCATCTCCAGCGACGATTTCATGGCCATGCCTTTGCCTGTTCCGACACCGAAGGAACAACAAAAAATCGCCGAGTGCCTGAGTTCGGTGGACGCGCTGATGGCCGCGCAAGCGCGGAAAGTGGACGCGCTCAAGACCCATAAAAAAGGGCTGATGCAGCAGCTTTTCCCCACGGAGGGCGAAACCCAACCCCGCCTGCGCTTCCCCGAATTCCAAAACGCCGGGGAGTGGAACAAGACGACCTTGGGTGAAGCAGCGACATTCTTCAACGGCCGAGCATACAAACAGGAAGAACTGCTTGAATCCGGAAAGTATCCAGTTCTCCGCGTTGGAAATTTCTTCACCAACAACAATTGGTATTACTCAGACCTTGAACTGGATGAGACAAAGTATTGTGACAAAGGCGATTTGCTTTACGCATGGTCGGCGTCGTTCGGGCCGCGTATGTGGCACGGGGTAAAAGTGATTTATCACTACCACATCTGGAAGGTCGAACAACACAGTGGAATAGACCGACAGTTCCTTTTCATCACACTCGAAAATGAAACTGAGAGGATGAAATCCAACTCAGCAAATGGATTGGGACTTCTGCACATTACGAAGGGAACCATCGAGGGCTGGGACACTGCATTCCCATCACCGCCAGAACAACACCGCATCGCCTCCTGCCTGAGCAGCCTCGACGCCCTGATCACCCTGGAGACCCAAAAGCTCGAAGCCCTCAAGACCCACAAGAAAGGGCTGATGCAGCAGCTTTTCCCAGTACTCAACGAGGTGCAGGGATGACCTGGCAAACGGCCTATCAATCGGCACAAGGTTGCGTCTCGTGGCAGGGTGAGCACGCGTGCGAAGGCGACGAACTCAATGGCTTTCTGCAAGGGACGGTTGCCGTACGCCTTAACGACACGGAGGGCGGTGAGGCATTCAATAAATACTTGCGGGGTTTGAGTCTGACCGGCATGGGTCAGGGTGCGCTTGAAGAAGTACTTGCCGCCGAAGTGCCGGAGACGCGCGACTGGGCGGCAGGCGAGGCGCTCGCCGAGGCGGTGCTTGAAGCACACCATGATGTGGTGTTGCCCTGGAACACCGAGCGCGACAAGCGCAATCCCTTTGCCTCCCTGCCGGGAGCGGACATCGTGGGCTTTCAGCGCGATGGCGGCTCACACAGGCTGGCCCTGGGCGAAGTCAAGTGCTCGTCCGAGGCGAAGTCGCCGCCGCAGGTGATGAGCGGCAGAAGCGGTGGTTTGACTCACCAGATCGACAATCTCGCCAGCAATCTCGGCACGATCTGCCAGTTGCTCAAATGGCTGTTGCCGCGCGTGAAGCACACGGCGCATGAACCTGCCTTTAACACGGCATGTACCCGCTTCTTTAATTCCGATCTGCGCGATCTGGCACTGTTCGGCATTTTGGTGCGTGACCAGGAGGCGCGTGAGTCTGATTTGCAAGCGCGAGGCCAACAACTGGCGGATCGCCTGCAAGCCCCGGCGAGTTGCCTCCTTATCGCCCTCTATCTGCCTTGGCCCATTGCGCAACTGCCGCAGGCCATCAGCCAGGGAGGTGCTGCATGAACCACTGGCTGCTCGATGCAATGGCAGAACGACGCAGCCATGCGCTGCGTGAGGCCGATCGCGTGCAGTTCCATCAGGAAATGGGGCGCGAGGTCCCCGCCTTTGATGAGGCGCTGCTGCGCGAGACGGCGGCCGCGCTGGAAATCGCCGTGCTCGACCTGAAGGTGGATCGCCTAGCCGATGAACCTGAGCAGTTGGCATTGTCGCGCCAGGCGGCGGCGGACGCCTTCCGGCTCTTGCGCATGTTGCCCTTGCCTGCCGACCCCATGGTGGCGGGCTCGCACCTGCTGCGCGCATCGGTACTGGCCGTGTTGGGTGATCGCGGCGCCGATGCCGCGCGCTGGCTACGCACACTGGACGAGGCGGGGCATTGGCCCGCCTTGCCGCTGGAGGCACGCAACTGGGGCAAACGCTGTCGGGCCGCCCTTACCGATGTCTGGCTGCGTCTGGTGCGCAAAAGAGGTTGGAGTGACCGCGATGCGGTGCTTGAGCGCGTGGCGGCGCTGCGTAGCGCGCAGGAGGAGTTCGAGCGCGATTACCTGCACACCTTCGCACCGCTGGAAGCCAAGCGTACTGCGCTTGAGCTGATCGGGATCTACCACCTGGCCAAGGCAGCGGACGTACTGGCCCACTACATCACCGACGGTGTAGTGGACGGCAGTTTCCAAGTGCAGCCTTTGTTGGATAGTCACTTCGACCGAGCCATCGATGCTTGTGACGCTGCGCAGCTCGTTGAGTTGGGGCCGATGACGCGACTGCTGGCCCGCGCTTCTGCGCAAATGGTGGACAACGCTCTGTGGACGGTGACTCGGAAAGTGAACTCCCGCGTAACCGACTTTGTGCGCGAGCTAGTGAAACGTGGACGCGGCGACCGTGCTTTGTTCGATGTGCTGCCCCCGCAACGCCGCACCTTGGCCGAGCGTGGACTGCTGGGTTCCAGTCGACAGGCTGTGGTGGTGAGTCTGCCGACCTCCAGCGGCAAGACCCTCATTGCCCAGTTCCGCATGTTGCAGGCGCTGAATCAGTTCGAGGATCGCAAAGGCTGGGTGGCCTATCTCGCACCCAGTCGGGCGCGGGTCAATCAGGTCACGCGGCAACTGCGCCGTGATTTCCAGCCACTAGGGCTGATGGTGGAGCGCATCAGCCCGGCCATGGAGATCGACGGCATCGAGGCGAGTGTGCTGACGGAGTCACGCAACGAGGCGCGTTTCCGCATTCTCGTAGCCACACCAGAGAAATTCGACCTGATGCTGCGCCAGGGCTGGGAAGACAAGATTGGGCGCCCACTG
>JAKANU010000324.1 GCA_021812315.1 Pseudomonadota bacterium | reverse complement strand
ACCCCGTGCTGCATCAGCACGGTGTCGTCGATGTAGAAGTTGCCGGTCTGCGAGTTGCTAGCGGTCAGGATAAGCCAGGCTGCGTCGGCCAGAATTTCCGCCTTGCGGCACAGCGCCACGTCGACGCCCGGGATCATCTGCATCGCGGCGGTTGCAACCGCGGTACGTGGCCAGAGACTGTTGACACCGATGCCGTACTTCTTGAACTCCGCAGCGTGACCCAGAGTGCACATGCTCATGGCGTACTTGGCCAGGGTGTAAGCGGTGTGATTCTGGAACCAGTGCGTCTGCAGCGACAGTGGCGGGGACATTGTCAATACCTGTGGATTGCGCCCCGCAGCCGCGGATTTTTTCAACTCCGGCAGGCACGCCAGGGTGCAAAGGTAAGTGCCGCGTGCATTGATGCCGTTCATCAAGTCGAAGCGCTTCATGGGTGTCGCCTCGGTGTTCGTGAGGCTGATGGCGCTGGCATTATTGACCAGGATATCAATGCCGCCGAAAGCCTCCACGGCACGGGCGACAGCGGCAAACACCGCTTGGTCATCTCGAATATCCACCGCCAGGGGCAAAGCCTGACCGCCGACTGCCTCGACATCCTTTGCGGCGGTGTAGATCGTGCCCGGCAGCTTCGGATGCGGTTCTGTGGTCTTGGCTGCAATGACGATGTTCGCGCCGTCTGCGCCAGCTCGCTTGGCGATCGCCAGGCCAATGCCACGCGAGGCACCCGTAATGAACAGGGTCTTACCTCGCAAACTGGCAGCGCTGTGGGTTTCGTTCAAGAGTTTTTCTCCAGGAAGTCTGCTATGGACCTCATAGCCGGTCGAGCTTCATCTACGGGCGCCTCACGAATCCAGTTTAGCCGCGCTCTGCCAGTCAGGTCGGCGTCTTTCCAAAAAAGCAGTGAATGCTTCCCGGGCTGCGGGTTCAAGCAGCAGGCGGGCAAAACTCTGTCCCTCCTCCGTCATCCGCTGAGCCACGACGGCAGCCTGAGCGCTCTTCATCAAGCGCTTGGTCTCCATCAGCGAGCGCATCGGCTTTGCCGCAAGTTTGCGCGCCTGACGCTGTGCCAATGCCGCGACTTCCATAGGCGCAACGATGCGACTGACCAGGCCCATTTCCAGGGCCGTCTCGGCGAGGAACGGCTCACCCAGGAGCAACGCCTCGGCAGCGCGCCCATGACCCATCAGTTGCGGCGCCAAATAGCTCGATGCGGCCTCAGGACAGAGACCCAGGTTGACAAAGGGCATGGAAAACGCGGCATTGTCACCCGCATAGACCAGGTCACAATGAAACAACATCGTCGTGCCGATGCCAACGGCCGGGCCGCATACGGCGGCGACCAGCGGCTTGGCGAAGGTGCTGATCGCGCGCAGGAATTGAAAAGCCGGAGACTCCCCGGTCGTCGCCGTGCGCTGCAGGAAATCGCCGATGTCGTTGCCGGCACTGAAGACTGTCTCGTGTCCCTGAATCACCACCACCGCAAGCGTGGCATCTGCCGCAGCCTGCACCAGGGCATCGGCCATGGCCGCATACATCGAAGGCGTCAAAGCGTTCTTTTTCGCCAACCGGTTGAAGGTCAGGGTGAGGACACCCGCGTCGCGATCAAGCAGAATTTCATCCACGATTGACTCCTAGGCAGTGGTCAGTGCCTGGCGCACAAAATCGAGACGATCCTGTCCCCAAAACATCTGATCCCCGACAAAGAACGTGGGAGCGCCGAAGACCCCGCGCTCCACAGCCGCCTGCGTAAGGGCTTTCAACTTGTCTTTGACGGCCGGTTCACTGGCCAAAGCCACCAACTCGGATGCGTCAAAACCGGCATCCCGAAGTGCCTGCGCAACGGTTCCCGGGTCATTCATGTTGCGCGCGTCAATCCAGATCGCGCGGAACATGGTCTTGCAATAGTCGAAAAACTGCGGATCGTCGCGCATCTGCAAACCCACGGCGATACGCATCAGTGTGATGGTGTTGATGGGGAAAAACGGATTCGTGTTCAAACTTACGCCGTAGCGCCGCGCAAAGCGGGCGAAGTCCTGAAATATGTATTTGCCCTTCGCCGGCACGCTGGCAGGAGAAGCGTTGCCGGTGGCAACAAAAACGCCACCGAGCAACATCGGGCGCCAGAGCACGCTCGCACCGGTATCGGCGCCCAGTGCCTGAAGCTGCGTTGAAGCGAGGTAGGCCGCCGGGCTGCCGAAGTCAAAGTAGTACTCCACCATCTTGCTCATCGTTTGGTCTCCGTAGGGTCAATCGAATTCAGAATT
This sequence comes from Pseudomonadota bacterium, assembly GCA_021812315.1. Classification (GTDB taxonomy): domain Bacteria; phylum Pseudomonadota; class Gammaproteobacteria; order Burkholderiales; family Burkholderiaceae_C; genus Rhodoferax. The sequence continues at coordinate 1,114 of JAKANU010000324.1, read as the reverse complement.
TCTCCAGCCAGGGGCGCAGGTCGAGTTCATGAGTCCAGGCATCGCCAGCCCCGACCACCAATGCCACCTTGTTCATGCTCACTCCTTGTCGTAGACGCCGGGTGCGCCCGGCGCGAGTCGCAACGCCAAGTCAAATGGATGATCCTTCATGACCACAGTGTGACCGGGTTGACAAAACTCGGATGTCGTCTTTGCGACGTCCGGCAATACCCTAGACTCGTTCAAAAATGCCGGCTGCGCCCTGGCCCATGCCAACGCACATCGACACCATGCTGAACCTCAGTTTGTTGCGTTGCAAAGCGTGAATGGCAGTCGCTGACCGGATCGCTCCGGTGGCGCCCAGGGGATGGCCTAGCGCAATGGCGCCACCCATGGGGTTGACCTTGGCCGGGTCAAGCCCCAGCGTGTTGATCACAGCGAGCGACTGCGCGGCAAATGCCTCATTGAGCTCCACCCAGTCGATGTCTTCCTGCCTGAGACCGGCGTAGCGCAGCGCCGCCGGGATCGCTTCAATCGGTCCAATGCCCATGATGTGGGGCGGCACGCCCTTGACCGCAAAACTGACAAAGCGCGCCAATGGCTTGAGTCCGAACCGGGTTATCGCCTTGTCGCTGGCCAGGACGAGCGCGCCGGCACCGTCGGAGGTTTGGGAGCTGTTACCGGCCGTGACTGAACCACGTGCTGAAAACACCGCCCGCAGTCTGGCCAAACCTTCCATTGACGTGTCCGCGCGCGCGCCTTCATCGAGATTCACCATGCGCGTGCTCTGGATCACGGCTGCTGTGGCCAGATCAGGCTCCCGATCAGTCACCTCGATCGGCGTGATCTCGTCGGTAAACTGCCCGGTCGCCTGGGCCGCCAGCGCACGCCGATGTGACTCCACGGCAAAGGCGTCCTGCGCGTCGCGGCTGATCTTCCACTGCGTTGCCACTTTCTCGGCCGTCAACCCCATGCCATAGGCAATCCCGATGTTATCGTCCCTGTCAAACATCGATGGTGCCAGCGATGGCGCATTACCCATCATGGGCACCATGCTCATACTCTCGACGCCGGCGGCAATCATGACATCGGCCTCACCGACGCGGATGCGGTCGGCAGCCATTTGCACAGCGCT
>JAKANU010000323.1 GCA_021812315.1 Pseudomonadota bacterium | reverse complement strand
ACGCTGCGCCGCTGCGGGTTGATCTGGTCAAAATGGCGCACCCAGTCGCAGCCCTCAAGCGTGGCCGCCTCGTCGCCGATGGCCAGCGCCAGCAACGTCTTGAGTTCGCCCACGCGCAGGTCGCTCCAGAACGAACCGGCGTCCGCCGCCAGACCAATCACGGCAGCAACCGGGCGTTGGTCGGCCAGCGATAATTCGTTGAGGGTCTCGAGCAGATCGGCGCATTCCTCGTCGTCCAGATCGGGCAGGTTCAAAATGGCTTCCCGAATTTCGTTGCCAACGCTGTTGTTCTCGAACTCCAGGTCGTCCACCGGATACACCTCCGACATGCCCGGCACCAGAATGCGGCAGGCGTAAACGCCCAGATGGGTGAAATCAGCGGCGTAGATCTCAAAGCCTTCGCGGTGCACACGATCAACCAGCCAGGCGTAGTCCTCCTGCGTCGTGGTACTGAAGTTCCAGTCACAAAACTCGTGGTCCGGTACGTCGCCGAGAAACTTCCAGTGAATCAGGCCGCTGGAATCGACAAAATGAATTTCGAGATTCGGCGAACTGGCCACTTCCTCAAGGTCAAATCCGGGGGCCGGGAAGCCCGCCAGCGCGTCGAGCGCGCGCCCCTGCAAAAGTTCGGTCAGTGACCGCTCCAGTGCCACCTCAAAACGCGGATGCGCGCCGAAGCTGGCAAAACAGCCCTGGTCATGCGGATGCAGCAAGGTGACGTTCATGACCGGGTACTGGCCGCCGAGCGAGGCATCCTTCACCAAAATACCAAAGCCGGCAGCACGCAGCGCCGCAACGCCCGCCGCGATGCGCGGGTAGCGGGCGATCACGGCTTCGGGCACGTCAGGCAGGCAAATGCCCTGGCTGATGATGCGAAACTTGATGTGGCGCTCGAAGATTTCCGACAATGCCTGGGTGCGCGCCTCGGCCGGGGTGTTGCCCGCCGACATGCCGTTGCTCATGTACAGGTTACCGATGATGTTCACCGGGAACCAGGTCAGCACGCCGTCACGCTCGCGCCGATACGGCAGGGCACAAATGCCGCGCTCGAGGTTGCCCGAATTGAATTCCACCAGGGCACTGGCGTCGATGCTGCCTGCCGGGTTGTAAAACTTGTGCAAACCCGGGTTGAGCAAGGCAACGGGCCAGGTGATGTCATCGCCAATCTCAAACCAGCGCTCCTGCGGGTAATGCACGTAATGCCGGTTCGCCACCTTCGGGCCAAGGTAATAGTGGGTCCAGAAATAGTTGGTCGAGAGGCGTTCCAGAAACTCCCCCAGGGCGCTGGCCAGACAGGCCAGTCGCGTCGCCCCTTTGCCATTCGTGAACAACAGCGGGCAATCGCGGTCACGGATATGCACCGACCAGATGCCATCGACCGGATTGAGCCAACTACGCTCCTCAATGTGAAAACCCAGCGCCTGCAGCCGCGTTTGCAGGGTGTTGATGGTTGATTCGAGCGAGGCGTCCTTGCCCGGGATGAAGTTTTCGGTATGCATGGGGGCAGCATACCGCAGGGCGGCGGACGACTCTCGCAAGAGAGTCTGTCAATTCGGCGAAATTACGTACCCAAGATCCTGCAACGCCCCAAATTCCAACTCAGAGAAGCCGTGCCGAAATGGTGCGTTTCCCTCATAGCTTAGGGACGTCCAGCCGGCTGCAGTCACCGATCGAACACCATTGGCCCAATGGCTTCGCGTTGGCACGTCCAGCGGGATATTCTGACCGACGTGATTAAAGTACAACTGTTTTGCGTGTGCACCGGTAAACACGAAACCGCCTGCCCCGTCCGACTGCACCCTGCTGGTATAGGCGACGATGAAATTGGGGTCGGACTGGAGGAAGAAACTGAACACTGTCGGGTCGTAGATACCGAACACATGTCCCAGTTCATGAATCGCCGTTGAGTAAAAATCCGTGTAGTTATTAAAGTGTGGGTCTGACGGACTTCGATCATCGGTACTCAGGTTTCCGTCGCTATCAAAGTGCCACTGACGCGTGATGGTCGCACCAAAACCTTTGACGCCCTGCAAGTCGAAAGTGATCGAAGAGTCTACCGGGCGATGCTGGTTGACGTTGGTCAGCACATTGCCCAAACCACCTGAAACATTTCTGATGCTCAATAATTGGCTCGCACCATCTCCCTCGGAACCTTGCATTTGCGCAAGAGGTGCACTCTTGAAATTCGTTGCGCCCAAGTAAATCGTGATTTGGTTCTCAGGGATAACGACGTCGGCATTCCACGTTATTGCAAGTGTCGACGGATTCACGAACGCCAACTCGTAATGACCGCCTGAAACCGTCGCGTCAACCCGCGCCCAGCTTGTGCCTTTCATTCTGGATGTAAATACCGCGGCGGCTTTCTCCATTAGTGCTCGGCGTTCCGGCGTAAAGAATCCATTGCTATCGTAGGTGTAGTCGAACACAACCTTGACGTCAGATACCTTACCCACCGCACTCACGGTAATATTGACGGTCGCTGGGTTGCTACTCACCTTGCCATCACTGACCAGCAAACTGGCAACGTAGACGCCAGCCAGGTCTGCTGTAAAGGTCGGCTTGACAATGGTCGACGAAGACAGCGTGGCCGTGCTTGCGACAGGCTTGGCAATCAAGCTCCATGCGTAAGTCAACGTATCGCCGTCCGCGTCCGAACTGGCACTGCCATCAAGAGTGACGACATTGCCGACCGTCACGCTTTGCGCCAGGCCGGCATGCGCAACCGGGGCGACATTGGTCACATTGCCGGGCACCGCTGATCCACCACCTCCACCGCACGCAACAAGCCCCCACACCAGCAAGGCCATCGCAATACTTTTCATGTTAGCTCCCTAGTTGAAAAAAGGAAAACGGCCGCTTTGTTCGCCAGAGTCACTCGAATCAATCGCACCCGAGCCGAAAATGCAACCGGCGAACTTCAGATGCGCTTTCTGACGTAACGGCATAATAACCCCAAAATATCTACAGATATTTTGTTGGCGAGCCTTGTTAGAAGGCCGCAGAGATTTCAACGAGGACCAAAAGGCTGCCCAGGACGGCTTTCGGTGTAGTGTGGGAAAGGTAAACTCAACCATCAACCAATGCCACATACCGGAGAGCTTTGATGATTCTTGAAATTGCCGATATCCGCATTCACCCGGGCCAGAACGCCGCGTTTGAAAAGGCCATCGCCCGGGGCCTGCAAACCGGCATCCAGCAGGCCAAGGGCTTTCGCGGCTACAAAGTCAATCGCGGCATCGAAAACCCGCAGCGCTACATCCTGCAGGTGTTCTGGGACACACTGGAGGATCACACGGTGGGCTTTCGGCAATCCGCCGCGTTCGGCGAGTGGCGCGCCATCGTCGGGCCATTCTTCGCAGTGCCACCGGTGGTGGAACAT
>JAKANU010000322.1 GCA_021812315.1 Pseudomonadota bacterium | reverse complement strand
CGTCTCAAGGTTGTGCTCCAGCGTCGGCCGTCCAAACAACCCCACCTCGGCAATGTAGGGTGGACGCAGGCGCGGCAGACCGCGTTTGCCCTCGATGCTTTCGATCATCGCGGACTCTTCGCCGCAGATGTAGGCACCGGCGCCGCGGCGCAACTCAATCTGGGGCAGAGGGCACGGTGGATCCGCCTGTAGTGCCGCGATCTCGCGGGCGAGCATGTGGCGAATATCGTGGTACTCGTCACGCAGGTAGATGTAGCACGCCTCGGTTCCGGCGACCTGGGCGGCAATCAGCATGCCTTCGAGAAAACGATGCGGATCACGCTCCAGGTAAGTGCGGTCCTTGAAAGTGCCGGGTTCCCCCTCGTCGATGTTGACCGCCATCAGTCGCGGCGCGGCTTGTTCACGCACGATACGCCACTTGCGCGCCACCGCAAAGCCGGCGCCGCCCAGGCCACGCAAACCGGAGTCGTCAATCGTTTGCAAGACATCGTCGGCGGCTTCCTCACCGTTCACGATGGCTGCCGCCAAGGCATACCCTCCGGCCTCACGATAGGCCTGATACGCTATCAAATCAGGAGCTGTACACGCATATTCTGCGCGCTTTATCGGCTGCTTTGACACATATTTCGTGATTTCATTGACGCTGCGTTGAACCGCCCCAAGGTCGGCACAAGCCAGCGCGCGTTGGCCCACCAATGCGGCAGGCGCCTGCTCACAACGGCCCAGGCACGGTGTTGCCAATACCTGCACCGACGGCGTCAACGCCCCGGGCAGGTGTTCGAGCAAGTTGCGCGATCCCGCCATGGCACAGCTCTGACCCTCACAGACCCGCACCTTGAGCGCGGCGGGAACATAGCCGTCGCGGACCACCTCGAAATGATGATAGAAGGTCGCCACTTCATAGACCTCTGCCACCGCCAAACGCATCTCGCTTGCCATGGCCAGCAAATGGCGTTCGAACAAGGCGCCGTAGCGATCATTAAGCAGGTGCAAGTGCTCCAGCAGCGCGTCGCGTCGATGTCCGTCGGGCGGCGTGGGTCCGATCAGTGCCCGAACCTCCTGGATTGAAATCGGGTCCGCGCGACGGCCCCTGGGTGCCGCCATGTCAGCGGGCCGATGGATCATGGCAACGGAGTCGGGTGCGCTTTGCATAACCGCCAAGCTAACCGAGTTGAAGCTGCTTGGCAAGTACCCCTCTGCTGCCCGCCGACCCGGGCACCCTAGCGCCCGGGCGAGTCAATGCCGTGCTCATCAACCAGCTTGTGGCGGGGCTCAGAGGCCGGCCGCGGCTGCCGCGATGCGGCCGCCGGTCGCTCGGGCTGCCTGGTCGGCATGGCAGGCACCACACGTTGCTGGGCGGGCGCGGGCCCTGCAGCCGTGGTCGGTGCTGGCGCGGCAGGAGCCACTGCCGCTGCGGCGCGTTGGGACGAGCGCTGATTGTTGCCGCGCAGATCGCCACCCCTGGCGGGGAAGTCCCTGTGCGGCATGGGCGGCGCCAGCGCGGGCAGGGGCGCCGCGCGCATCGCCGGGGCCTGTGGCTGAGCAGACGTGGCTGGCAGATTTGGCAACGCAGACGGATTCATCACCGCCCGGGCTGCGCCCGGCACGTGGCCGATCACCGGACGCTCAAAAACACGCGCTGGCGGTTGCGCAGCACGTTCGCCCACTTCGCGCGCGCGTGACTCGTTGGCTCCAAGCGACGGCGGCGGCGCAAGCGACGCCGCGACCTCGACTTGCTGGGGCAATTGCACCACCGCTGCGGACACCGGACGCGACTGGACAAACGTTGTTCTCGGCACCGCCACCACGGCACCGCTCACCAGCCGGTTGGCATACTCGAACTGGGTCGGTGCGTTGCGGTAAAAGTTGTTGATCACATCCTGCCGAAGGATGGTGTTGCTTCGATTCACGCTGTCAAAGTAGTTCCGGCTCACCGCATAGGGGGGCCGATAGATTTCATAGGGCGCCAGCGGGATCCACGCAACTCCGCCCACATTGCCGCCAGCCAGGCTCAGGCGAAAACCGTCGCCGCCAACAAATGCCACCAAAGCTGGCGCGTAGTAGGCCCGCGCGCGCGCCGGCCCCGGCACCCAACCCCAATAACTTCCGAAGTAGTTCCAGCGGCCGTAATGCGACACTGCAAAACCCCAGGGTGCATCGTCAACCCAGGTCCAGCCCCAGGGCTTGATCCACGCCCAATGGCCCTCACGGTACGGCGACCAGTTGGCAGATACACCAGTGGGAACCCAGACGTTGCCGTAGGTCGGGTCAAGCTGCCAGTAGCCGTGCGCATCGAGGTCCTGATAGCCGACGACATCGCGCGACACGTAGCGAGCCGAGACGGAATTGTCAAAAGCACGGTCTCTGTCGCTGGCCCAACGGTCAAATTCGTCCGGCAGCGGCGGGTCAAGAAACTCGAAATCGCCCAGATCAATGCCACGGAAGCGATACATCTGGCGTGAATCGATGGTCTGTACCACATCGAGCGCGCGCGCCTGCGCCTGGCCCCTGCGTACCAGCACATCGGTGGCGTCGAGTTCCGGATCGACCGCAACCCGGTAGTCACCATTGTTGCGTAGACTCAGTACCAGATTCGGCGTACCGACCTCGAACGTCTGGTCGGGAGCCAGATGGCGCAGGCGAATATTCAACGTGCCCCGCGTCAGTTGCAATTGTGTGAACCGATCATCAAACGCGGAGACCGCCACACTGCTGTTTTCGTTGAGCCTGATCACCGCCGAGCCGGCCTGGATCTCGGCGCGGGCGCCATCGTCAACCCAGAGGCGGTCGCCGGCAACCAGAGTGCGATTGACGTTGGCCTGCACCCAATCGCCGTCGCCTGCGGGCGAGAAGCTCACCGCGCCGGCGGTATAGCCGAGCCGCGCCACGCGGGCTGGCGGGTCGGCCCGCAGCGCCCCCGAGTACAACACCAGGAGTGAAGCGGCCAGAAAGGCGATGATCCGATGATGCGGCAGAGTCAGTGACATGACACGATTCCTCAACAAAGGTCCGTGGGGAAACCAGAACGGGACTAGGTTCTTAACGCGCTAGCGCCCGGTTCGCATACCCGGCATTACGTTTGGTTGCAATCACCAAACGCAGCCTGCACGGTGTCACCTCACCGCCCATCCACGGGCAAGCCCTGATCAAGTGTCTTTGGAAATCTTGATTGACGGAAACTTGGAAGAAAAGTCCTTGTTCTTGGCAGCAATCGACACCGCGACCTTGCGCGCCACGCCACGGTAGATGCCTGCGACCTCGCTGTCAGGGTCGGACACAACCGTGGGCTTGCCACTGTCCGCCTGCAGCCGGATCTGCATTGCCAATGGCAAGGCCCCCAGATAGTCGATGCCGTAGTCGGCGGCCATCTTGCGGCCGCCATCGGC
>JAKANU010000321.1 GCA_021812315.1 Pseudomonadota bacterium | reverse complement strand
GCGTCGGTCAGTTCCCCCGGTGCTTGTTCGGGACAGGCCCGCGCCGCGCGCGGGGTCGCAAAAAGTGTCCGCAAGGCGGCATCGGTGGCATTCAAAAGGGCGTCCATCGGCCCATTGTAAATTGACCTCAGTCAGAATCTGGCCCGATATTTGCTTAACATTTTCGATAACTGGCTTGGATGTCGGTTCTGGGCAACCTGTTGCAGCATCACAACGAAAGCGTGAACTTTGCCGAAGTTTACGGATTTTTCCTTTGCCAAGTTTGGCCACCTCTGGTTCAATCTAGCTAACTTCCTGAAATAGGAGGTTGGCCCGGGGTCCGAGACTATCAAACCGGAGCCCTACGTTTAACCTTGGAGTAATTTGAAATGAAAAAAACCCTCGTAGCCCTGGCTGCACTGGCTGCCGCTAGCGCATTCGCACAATCCTCCGTCACGCTTTATGGAACGGTTGACGCAACCTTGGCATATGGTAGCGGCGATGTTGCCAACAAGACGCAGCTGACAAACTCTGGTCTGAACAGCAGCGAAATCGGTTTCAAAGGTGTCGAAGACCTGGGTGGCGGCCTGAAGGCTGGTTTCATTCTGGCAGCCGGCGTCAACAATGACAACGGCACAGGCGCAAGCACCAACACCAATAACCAAGCCAGCGGCGCTAGCGCCAGCGGTGGCTTGGTCTTCAATCGCCGGTCGTATCTGCAATTGTTCGGCAATTTTGGTGAAGTGCGCGTTGGCCGCGACTACACCCCGGCATTCTGGCTTGAAGCCATTTATGACCCGATGGGCATCAACGGCGTCGGTACTTCCCGCGCCTTCCTGGGCGGCGCTGCCTACACGGGTTCCGTGGCTGTTCGCGCTTCCAATTCGATCGGCTGGCTCTCGCCCAACATGAGCGGCTTCAGTGTCTGGCTGCAAGGCTACATGGGTGAGAATCTCTCCACCGCCGCCTCCAACGCTGGCAATGGTGGCTCGCTGCTGCTGTCGTATAACGCAGGTCCTCTGAGCTTGGGTCTGGGTTATGGTTCGACGACCACTGGCGTTGGTACCGACACTCAAGTCACCAACTTCGGCGGTACGTACAACTTCGGCATGGCGGCTCTGAATGCCTACGTGCAGAAGAACCAAGCCACTGGCATGCCTGACATCAATGGCTACCTGATTGGCGGCTCGGTGCCGATGGGCCCTGGCACGATCCGTGGTTCGTATTCCCGTACGGATAATTCGACCATGTCCACGAACCAGTTTGCTCTGGGCTATGTCTACAACTTCAGCAAGACCACACAGATGTACGGCACGTTCGCAACGGTGTCGAACGACGGTGGCGCTGCTGCGGCTCTGAACGGCTCGGTGACCAAGGCCAACGGCTCGTCCAACGGCTTTGATTTTGGTATCTCCAAGAAGTTCTGATCGAGTGCTGACGAAAGTCAGTTAGCGATAGGGATCCGGAACCCCGCTGCGGCAACGCGGCGGGGTTTTTTTACGGGTTGAATTTCTATTTATTGACGCGACCCCGGGGCCGGGTGGCGTTGGCCTTTTCTGCTTGAGTTCTGTGCTGCGTGCAGCGCGCTGACCGCCGATGTTTGCATTTGTTATCCGTCGCTTGATTCAGGCACTGGTTGTCATGGTGGTGGTGGCGTTCATTGCGTTTTTGCTGTTTCAGTATGTCGGCGATCCGGTGGTCTTCCTACTCGGGCAGGATGCCAAACCGGATCAGATCGCGAAATTGCGCACTGATTTGGGTCTCGATCAACCCTTCTTTGTGCAGTTCTGGCATTTCCTGCTTAACGCGGTCCAGGGCGAATTTGGTTTGAGTTTGCGCCAGGGCGCGAAAGTCTCGCGACTGATTGGCGAGCGCTTGCCGGCAACGCTGGAACTTGCACTGGTCGCTGCCACACTGGCGTTGATCATTGGCGTGCCCCTGGGCGTCTATTCGGCCTTGAAGCGAGGCAGCTTCCTGAGCCAGATCTTCATGACTGTTTCTCTGCTGGGCGTATCGTTGCCGACGTTCTTGATCGGCATTCTGCTGATTCTGTTGTTTTCAGTCGGGCTGGGCTGGTTTCCGAGCTTCGGGCGCGGCGAAGTGCAGCAGTACGGGTGGTGGCACAGCGGCTTGGTCACGCTCGACGGCTGGCATCATCTGGTGTTGCCCGCGATCACGCTGGCGATCTTCCAGCTCACGCTGATCATGCGTCTGGTGCGTGCTGAAATGCTTGAAGTCCTGCGCACCGACTACATCCGCTTTGCGCGCGCCCGCGGTCTGAGCAACCGGGCCATTCATTTTGGCCACGCGCTGCAAAATACCCTGGTGCCCGTGATCACCATCACCGGTTTGCAACTCGGGCAACTGATTGCTTTTGCCATCATCACCGAGACTGTTTTTCAGTGGCCTGGCATGGGATTACTATTCATTCAGGCCGTGACGTTTGCCGACATTCCGGTGATGGCCGCCTATCTGTGCCTGATCGCGCTTATCTTTGTGCTGATCAATCTGGTGGTTGATCTGCTGTATTTTGTTGTCGACCCGCGGCTGCGCGTGAGTCGTGCGGGGGGGCATTGATGTCGAGCTTGCGAGTTGGATCAGGATGGAGCGCGCACGGCCGCGTCTTCGCAGACATTGTGGCATTTCACCCGGAACTGACGGCGTTTCGCCGGGATCTGCACGCGCATCCCGAGCTCGGCTTTGAAGAGATTTACACATCTGCCAGGGTTCAGGAAGCACTGAAGTTGTGCGGCGTTGACGAGATTCACACCGGGCTGGGGAAAACCGGGGTGGTGGCCGTGATCCAGGGCTCGCGGCAGGGCAGCGGGCGCATGATCGGGCTGCGCGCGGATATGGACGCGCTGCCGATGACCGAGCACAACGCATTTGCCTGGAAGTCAGCCAGCCATGGTCTGATGCACGGCTGTGGTCACGACGGACACACGGCCATGCTGGTTGGTGCTGCGCGCTACCTGGCCCAGACACGCCGGTTTGACGGCACGGCGGTGTTGATCTTCCAGCCCGGCGAGGAAGGCTACGCCGGCGCCAAGGCGATGATCGACGACGGTTTGTTTGCGCGCTTCCCGGTGCAGGCGGTCTACGGCATGCATAACTGGCCGGGCCTGGGACCGGGCATCGTCGGTGTCAATTCCGGCGCCATGATGGCGGCTGCGGACCGCATCACGATCGAGATCACCGGGATCGGCGGCCACGGTGCTCACGCCTATCAAACGGTCGATCCGGTGCTGGTGGCCGCGCACATCATCACGGCAGTACAGAGCATTGTTTCGCGCAACGTCAGGCCGATTGACAGCGCGGTGGTGAGTCTGTGCGCGATGCGTGCTGGCGAACTTGCCGCCATGAGCGTGATACCGGGCAGCGCGACCTTGGCCGGCACCGTGCGCACCTTC
>JAKANU010000320.1 GCA_021812315.1 Pseudomonadota bacterium | reverse complement strand
ACGATGGCCTGTTCCACCGCGCCGTCCACCGCGACGCGCACCGCGCCGTCCACCGCGCCGCTGGCAACATCGGGCATCCCGACACCGTGCCGCGCAAATTCGTGCAGCAAGGCTGCAACAGGGGCCGCGATCGCCATGACGATCGGTGACGGGACCCATACGACGCGGCGAGGCCACGGGATGCCAGCGGCGGTGTAGCAGCGCTGCGCGGCTTGCTCGAACTTCTCGCGATCGGCGGCGCCGGTGCGCAGTCCAATTTCGATCCACTTGTCGGCCCAAGCATCCATCTGTGCACGTTGTACGGGGGTCAAGTTATCGATACGGGTGGGCATGAATTCCCCTCGGTTTGCTGGTAATTGAAAGGTCTGCGGCGCGCCGCAGACCGCTGCGGCATTCAGTCCGCGACGCGCCGCAGTTCCGCCGGTGCGTACTCCACCTGGGTTGGCACCTGGTAGATGCCTGGCTGAATCGTGTGCGCGGTGTGCTCTTCGTGCGTAAGGTTCACCGGCTCCTTCACTTCGAGATAGCGCTCGCCGCTGGGTGCCACCAACAGGCGGGCCTTGGCACGCGCGATGGCCGCCTCTGCGACTTCGGCTGCGGCATCGCGCTGGCGCAACGTCTGGCCGTGATCGGCGATGGCGTGCGCGTGGCCGGTGACCTCGCCGTAGGCCAGCACGATGCGGCCCTTGTCGAGCGGCACCTCGGTGCAGCCGGCAGGCAGTTTGGCGATAGGCGTCAGCAGAACATCGCCTTGGCGAATGATGGGTTGCTTCATATGGGCTCCTTTCAGAGTGGTTAAGAGATGCAGGCTTACGCCCGCAGGTTGAAAATGCTTTTCATGCGTGTGTTGCTTGGTAGTGCTTCTGCCATGGCCCACGAACAATGCGGTGAAACGTCTGCGCCGCCTGCTCGTTGCTGTCGAGTTCTGCCCGGCTGTCGATGGAGCACAGCCCGCGCACAGCCCCTGCTGCTTTCTCGGCCGGCGTGGCACCAGGCGCGGACTCCCATGCATGTGTGTGCGTGTCTTTCAACCACCGCTGAAACTCAGGCTCTGCGCAGCGCATCGCGGCCCATTGCGACAGAAGACCACCCTTGGGCTTTTCTTCCTTCGCTTCGGCTTGTGTCTTGAGCGCTGCCAGAGCCATCGGAGTGCCGGGGGCGCCGAACAGGGCGAATGCAGCCTGGGCGTTGCGCGGCTCGATGTCCACGGTCAGGCGCAGAGTGCCATCGGCCATCGTCTTCACACCCACGCTGGCGGCTTCGATGACGCTCATGCCTGCCTCCGTAGCGTCGCCATGTCCCACCCATCGGCCACCGCCTGGGCCTGCATCCGCGCCACGTATCGCACTTCATTGGCTTGCCGCTCTGCCAAACTCACATCCAGGCATAGATCGTGCATCTGGTGGCAGCCGATCAGCCCGAAGTGCGGCGCGCACAGCGGGAAGGTCCTGCTGTCGCAAGTCTTGATGCTCATGCCCTTGCCTGAATTCGCGTGTGCCGCTTGGCTGAACCCATGGATACCGCATGCGAAGCACGGGAACGAGGCCACATAGCGCCTGTAGGCTTCCGAGCGAAGAGCGCCTTCTTTCGGCACCGACACCTGCACGTCGTTGGCTGCCATCACCGCTCGCGGCGTAGGGCGCACTGCCGGCACCTCGGGGTAGCGCCGCTCCGGTTTGATGTAGGGCTTGTGGAATGGCATGGTCAGGCAGCCTTCTGGCGAAGCGCAGCCTCGTAGTCATCCACCAACTGCGAGAACGTCATGAGGTCGTCTTCGAGTTGCTGGATCGCAGCCTCGTCGCGCACGAGGTGGTGGATTTGCAAATGCCGCCCAATGGGCTCCAGAGCTGGGCACCAAATCACCAGGTCAATCCACTTTCGGCCAGTCAGCCACAGACCACCGACGCACTGGTCCATGTAGTTGCTCAGGTCGTTCTGGCCGCAGACACGTACAGCCACGTCGCCGCTCAGAATGGTCTTGATCTCGACCAGCCCATCGGCGTCGATCTCGCCATCGGGCGAGTAGCCGAAGCGGTTGTCGTCGGTGGTGATGAAGCCGACCTCCTGCACAAGATGGCCGGTGTGAGCCTCATAGGCGCGACGAGCAAAGGCTTCCTGTTCCTTGCCTTCCCGCATCTGCCAGTTCTCGAACACCTTATCCACCGGGCGGCCGGCGATGCGCTCCAGCGCAATTTGGGCGGCGTAGCCGGTGCATTTGGCGGATGGCTTGCCAGTCGTCTCGCTTTTGGCCGGCTTGTTGCGGTCGCGGGCGTCCTTGAAGCGGGATGCGGTGATGACGCCGGCCCGGCACTGCAGCCATGCATCGGTGCCTTGGGGGTAGTCGTGGTACTTCATTGATCGTCCCCTTCCTCGGCGCGCTGCATGTCGGCGACGAACGGGTCATCCACCGGTGGCGGCGGCTCGGTGGGCACATCGGCGGTTTCGGCCTTCTGGCGCAGCGTGGTGCGGTGGGCCATGACGGCTTGCTTCAGTCGCTCATGGTCGGCCGGCTGCTTCGCCAACTTGCCGTTGTTTGCCTTCCAGTAAGCGAGGGCTTCTGCATCCGTGGCGGTGGCCTGGGCGGCGGCGATCATTGGCTCCGGGTCCACCCAATCGCCAGAGGGATGTGCGGCCGGCCTGGCGTTGAAATCGAGCCCTTCGCCGCCGTCAGTGTTGAGGTAGTGGATGGCTTGTTCGAGGCGTGGGGTCTTGGGCCAGTATTTCGACGCGCGCTTCACGCAAGTCTTCTTCGCCATCTCGCCCGGGTCCGTGACCCATGGGCACGAGCGCTTTTTCTCGATCCACGCGCGCCATGCAGAGGAACGGTCGCGGATGGCGTTCACCTCGTCGATGTTCATGATCGTGGTCAGGTATTCGCCATCGGCTGTTTTGACGACGACATAGACCCCGACGACATCGCCGCGGTCCTTGCCGAACGGGGTGAAGTTGTGCGTCGGTGGGCGGTCGAAGCCGTTGAGGACGAACGTGTCCTTCTCGTGGACCAACACGGCCTGCGCCCACTTAAGCGCGCCCGTCGCCATCGCCAAGTCCATCAGACCGATGTAGCTGATGTCCAGGCAGATGCGGCCGTCGCGCGGCACGAGATACGCCTGTTTCTTGGCTGGGTTCAGGCTGATGCCGATGGCCGCAATGTTGGTGACGGCGTTGATGACCGACTGGCGGTTGCTGGTCGCGATCTTCATCGCGTAGTCGCTCGCCATGAGAGTCTGGATGGCGAAACCGGCCTCGCGTTCGAAGTTCAGAGACGTATCGGTCAGGACCGAGAGAAATGTGTCCTTGGCGGCGAAAACGTCGCTAGTGATGATCTGGAGCGCGTTGCTCATGACTTTCTCCTTCGTGTTGGCGTTCTCACTGCCACGCCGGACAGCC
>JAKANU010000319.1 GCA_021812315.1 Pseudomonadota bacterium | reverse complement strand
ATCTGCTGTCAGGGTCGGACACAACCGTGGGCTTGCCACTGTCCGCCTGCAGCCGGATCTGCATTGCCAATGGCAAGGCCCCCAGATAGTCGATGCCGTAGTCGGCGGCCATCTTGCGGCCGCCATCGGCACCAAAGACATGCTCGACATGCCCACAGTTGCTGCAAACGTGCACCGCCATGTTCTCGACAATCCCCAGAATGGGCACACCAACTTTCTCAAACATCTTGATTCCCTTGCGGGCGTCGAGCAGCGCTATGTCCTGCGGTGTTGTCACCACCACAGCGCCGGTCATCGGCACACGTTGGCTGAGCGTCAGCTGGATATCTCCGGTACCCGGCGGCATATCAACCACCAAATAGTCAAGATCACGCCAGTTGGTCTGGCGCAACAACTGATCAAGCGCTTGGGTGGCCATCGGCCCGCGCCAGATCATGGCGTCGTCCTGAGCAATCAGGAAGCCGATCGACATCACCTGAACGCCGTAATTCTCCAGCGGCTCCATGGTCTGCCCATCGGAGCTTTCGGGCCGACCATCGATGCCCATCATCATTGGAATACTCGGGCCGTAGATATCGGCGTCAAGCAGGCCGACGCGCGCCCCTTCGGCGGCCAACGCCAGCGCCAGGTTCACGGCTGTCGTGCTCTTGCCAACGCCGCCTTTGCCGGAAGCCACCGCCACGATGTTCTTGACCTTGGGCAGCAACTGAACGCCACGCTGCACAGCATGCGCAGTGATCTTGGTGCTGACGTTGATCGAGACATTTTCCACGCCCGCGACACCGCGGGCCGCCGCGATCAGGTCCTTGCGAAACCCCGGGATCGAGCTGTTTGCCGGATAGCCGAGTTCAAGGTCAAAGCTCACATCACCCTGATTGATGCTCAAATTTCTGATCGCCCTGGAGGAGACGAAGTCGACTCCGGTGTTGGGATCGACCACGCCCTTGAGCGCGGCCATCAGCGTCTGTTCTGTTACTGCCATTGATTACTTCTCCTGAGGCTGATAGTCTAGCCAACAATTCTTGACCCGCTGGCGCGAAGGATAATGATTCATGCCGAACTTTTCTCCCTCCAGAGCCTGCACCGGCCTGCTCTTGAGCGGTGGCGGGGCGCGCGCGGCCTACCAGGTTGGTGTGCTCGAAGCCATCGCCGACATCAGGAAGGCCGCGGGTGCGCTCGATCAGGGCAACCCGTTTCCGATCATCTGCGGCACCTCGGCTGGCGCCATCAACGCGGCGGCGCTGGCTTGCGGCGCGGACAATTTCGACAGCACCGTGCGCGCCATCGTCAGCGTATGGAAGGACATTCATGCCAGTCAGGTCTACCGGGCCGACTCGCTGAGCATGTTGCGCTCAGGTGCCCGGCTGTTGACCCTGCTGTCCTTGGGATGGCTGATTGCGCGCTGGCGGCACAAGAAGCCACGTTCACTGTTTGACAACTCGCCACTGCTGGACCTGCTCGGGCGCATCGTGCCTCTGCAACGTCTGCCCGAGCTGATTGCGCAGGGCCACTTGCAGGCGCTGGCTGTGACTGCATCAAATTACGGCTCGGGCGAGAACATTACCTTTTTTGAGGGCGAAGAGCGCCTCGCGCCATGGACACGTTCGCGCCGACGCGCGGTGCGCGACCGCATTGGCTACGATCACCTGCTCGCTTCGTCCGCGATTCCGTTCGTCTTTCCCGCCACGGCCTTGCAACTCGACCGTCAAACCCAGTATTTTGGCGATGGCTCGATGCGACAGTCCTCGCCCGTGGCTGCGCCCATCCATCTGGGCGCCAGCCGGATTCTGGTCGTCGGTGCCGGACGCATGGCCGAGCCGCGCGACGAGTTGCCCCTGCATGCGACTGCCACCTATCCGTCTCTGGCGCAAATCGCCGGTCACGCCCTGTCGAGCATTTTTCTCGACGCCCTGGCCGTGGATGTCGAACGCGTGCGCCGCATCAATATGACCATGGCACTGGTACCGCCCGAGGCGCGCAGCGCCAGCGCCTTGCATCAGGTCGATCTGCTGCTGATCTCGCCGTCGCAGCGCCTCGATACCATCGCCGCGCGCCATATTGACGACTTGCCGCCTGCGGTACGAACCATGCTCGGTGGCGTTGGCGTGTCGTCGAAAGGGGGCGATGTCAAAGGTGCCGCCTTGGCGAGCTACCTGCTATTCGAGCCCAGCTACACGCGCGAACTGATGGCGCTGGGCTACGCCGACGCGCAAAACCAGCAGGCGGAGATCTGCAAGTTCTTCGGCTGGGCACTGCCGCCCTCGGCCACCGGCCAGCCCGATTCCTCCGCGCCAGACGCGACGGACCGCAGGCGCGACCCGCTGCGCCTGTGATTGCGCCGCACCATCACGAATGGCAGGGTCGAGTCAGGTCTTGAACCGCGCCGACAGTGTGGCGCTGGCGCTCGCCAACAACTGGCTGTCGAGCCCGACGGCGACGAACAGGCCCCCGAGGTCGATGTAATGGCGCGCCAGCGCGGGCTCAATCATCAGGATGCCCGGGGCCTTGCCGGCACGCAGGACCCGCTCAAAGGCCAGCTCAATCGCAGCGCGCACCTGCGGATGGTCGGCTTGACCGACGTGGCCGAGCGACGCCGACAAGTCCGCCGGGCCAATAAATACGCCGTCGACGCCATCGACCGCGGCGATCGCATCGATGTTATCAAGCGCTGTGCGCGTCTCGGCCTGCACCAAGACGCAAATCTGCTCGTTGGCGTCGCGGCCATAGTGCTCGATCCGGCCCCAGCGTGAAGCGCGGGCCCCGGCCATACCCCGAATTCCCTGCGGCGGATAGCGCGCGGCCTCGACCACAGCACGCGCCTGTTCGGCCGTGTCAACCATCGGCACCAGAATCGTCTGCACGCCGAGGTCAAGGTATTGCTTGATCAGCGCCGTGCCAACATGTCCGTGCCCGACCGGCACGCGCGCGATGGCATGCGAAGCCGGGTATCCCGCAATGACTTGCAATTGCGCCAGCAAGGACTGCAGATCGTTGGGCGCGTGCTCACCGTCCACAAGCAGCCAGTCAAAACCGGCGAGCGCGCAAATCTCGGTCGTGTACGGACTGGCCAACCCGAGCCACAACCCGATCTGCAAGCGCTTCTGAGCCAGTGCCTGCTTGAACGCATTGACGGGATTTTGCATAGGACCGGTCCTTAAAGGTTGGATGCGGTGGTGTAGCGCTTGCGCAGGTTCGCGGAGTTCAGCAACAGTCCCGACGCAAGAGTGAACACGGCAACGGCGCCCAGGATGGCAGCGCCCAGGGTCCAGGGCCGGCCGCTTTGCTGGCGCGAAATGACCAGCTCCACCGTCACCCACAACCAGATGAGTGCGCCTGCGTAGGCCAGGATTTGCAGGGCTATCAAAGACCAGCGCCGCCGGTGCAGGAACAA
>JAKANU010000318.1 GCA_021812315.1 Pseudomonadota bacterium | reverse complement strand
TCAATCTTCTGGAGTTGGCATGAAATTTTGGTCTTTGCTGTTGGTGGTCTTCTTGCTGCTTGCTGGCTCCAACGCCGAGGCGGCAAGGCGGCTCGGCGGTGGACGATCCATCGGTCAGCAATCGAGCAATGTGGCGCAACGCCAGGCCGCACCGGCGCAAGGGTCGGTCAAACCGGCAGCGCCAGCACCGGCAGCACCGGCTACAGCGGCGCCCAAGCGGCCCTGGGGCGCGATGCTCGGTGGGTTGGCTGCAGGCCTGGGACTGGCGTGGCTGGCGCACTCGCTTGGTCTGGGTGCGGCCATGGGGCAGGTCTTGCTGTTCGCCTTGCTGGCAATGTTGGTCATGCTGTTGGTTGGCTGGTTTGCGCGCTCGCGCAGGGCAGCGCAGACTCCAGGTGCCGGGCGCGGCGTGGCCGATGCACCGTTCGCGTTTCAGGGCGCTTCAGCGGCCGGGATGCCAAGCTCCCCAGCGGCCTATCGCCCGGAGAACGTTGGCAATGACGCCTCGGCGCGACCCTGGGAGCGCAACTCGATGTTCGACTCCTCGGCCGTGGCGTCGGCCGCCGGTGGCTCGCTGATCGGCTCGGCACTTGGCGGCTCGCAAAGCTGGGGTATTCCGGCGGGTTTTGATACGGATGGCTTTGTCCGCGCAGCGAAGGCCAACTTTGTGACCTTGCAGGCGGCCTGGGACAGGGCGGATATACCGGCACTGCGCGCCATGATGACCGACGCCATGTTGTCTGAAATCCGCACGGAGCTGGCTGAGCGCGAGATCAGTGCCGACGGTGCAGAGCGTGGTACGGATGTGGTGATGATCGAGGCCCAACTTCTGGGCATTGAGGACCGGGGCGACGATTACCTGGCCAGTGTTGAGTTTTCCGGAATGATTCGTGAACAGGCCTCGGCCGGAGCCAGCCCGTTTCGTGAGGTTTGGAACATGAGCAAACCCAAGAGCGGCGCCACGGGCTGGTTGGTGGCCGGCGTGCAGTCTTTGCAGTAGATTGACGCAGCCGGACTGCGCCGGGCGGATCGAGGGAATAAAATGGGGGCTATGGCAACATCGTCCCCTTTTTCTTTGCTCCAGGGAATTTTTTCGGGCGCCCGCCTGCCCGATTTTCAGCCCCCGGCCTGGGTCGTCGATGAGGGGCGCCGCCGCGTCGTCCTGCTGTTGAATCACATCCTGAGCCAGGAAGGCGAAGCAATGGCGCGACTGGCGCGACAACAGGGTCGGATCGTGCACCTGAAATGGCGGTCCTTTTCGATGAGCCTGGTGGCGACGCCGGCCGGACTGCTCGATCTCGCGGCGCAAGGGGCCACGCCGGACCTGGTGTTGGAGGTGACGCAGGAGTCGGCATGGGAACTGGCGCAGGTGGCCTTGCGCGGGGATCGCCCGGCCGTGCAAATTGAAGGCGACGTGCAATGGGCGGCCGAGGTGAACTGGCTGGTTGACCATGTGCGCTGGGATTTGGAGGAGGATCTCGCCCGGGTGCTGGGTGACGCTCCGGCCCATGCTGTGGCGCAGGCGGCGCGTCAGGTCGCCAAGACCCTGCGCGATTTCATCGGAGCGGGCAGCAGCACTGACGCGGCCAAGGCCCTGGCATGACGCGCCTCTTTCGAGGCCTCTTTATCGGTTCGGTGTTCATTCGCCACGGTCTCGATCAGTTGTTGCTGACGAGCTTGCAAAAGCCATGGCTGAACGTGCTTGCCCGGGTCCTGAGGCTTGGGCGAAACCTTCAGGCGCCCAGAGGCCAGCGAATTCGCCAAGCCCTGGAGCGCCTGGGGCCGATCTTTGTCAAATTCGGCCAAGTGCTCTCGACCCGGCGCGATTTGTTGCCGATGGACATTGCCGACGAGCTGGCCCGGTTGCAGGACAAGGTTCCGCCATTTGACAGCGACGTGGCCATTGCCACCATCGAGCGCGCGTTCCAGAAGTCCTTGACGGAGATCTTTGTCTCATTCGAGCGCGAGCCGGTCGCGAGTGCCTCCATTGCGCAAGTGCATTTTGCGGTGCTCAAGGACCGTTCCGGTCGTCAACGCGAGGTGGCGGTCAAGGTGCTGCGCCCGGGCATGCTGGCGGCCATCGAAAAGGACCTGAGTCTGCTGCGCATGATGGCCGGCTGGGTCGACGCCATCTCCAGCGTAGGGCGCAGGCTCAAGCCGCGCGAAGTGGTGGCGGAATTTGACAAGTATTTGCACGATGAACTCGATCTGGTGCGCGAAGCGGCCAACGCCGCGCAACTGCGGCGCAATATGGCCGGTCTGGATCTGGTGCTGATTCCGGAGATGTTCTGGGACTACTGCATGCCCGAGGTCATCGTGATGGAGCGCATGCACGGCGTGCCGGTCAGTCAGGTCGATCATTTGCGCGCTGCTGGTGTGGATATCCCCAAGCTGGCGCGTGACGGAGTCACCATCTTCTTCACGCAGGTGTTTCGGGACGGCTTCTTCCATGCCGACATGCATCCGGGCAACATCCAGGTGAGCATCGAACCGGCAACCTTTGGCCGCTATATTTCGCTCGATTTCGGCATCATTGGCGCTTTGAGTCGCTCCGACAAGGAGTATCTGGCACAGAATTTCACCGCGTTTTTCCGTCGCGATTACAAGCGGGTGGCCGAGCTGCACATCGAGTCCGGCTGGGTACCGGGGGCGACGCGCGTCGATGAGCTGGAGTCGGCGATCCGGTCAGTCTGCGAGCCCTATTTTGACCGTCCGCTCAAGGACTTTTCGCTGGGGCTGGTCCTGATGCGCCTGTTCCAGACATCGCGGCGTTTCCACGTCGAGATCCAGCCGCAACTGGTGTTGCTGCAAAAGACGCTGCTGAACATTGAGGGGCTGGGGCGCCAGCTGGATCCGGAACTTGACCTGTGGAGTACGGCCAAGCCCTTTCTCGAGCGCTGGATGATCGATCAGTTGGGGCCGAAGAAGGTCATCGACCAGATGCGCGTCGAAGCACCCATGTACGCCAAACTCCTGCCCGAGCTGCCCAGGCTGCTGGCGGATTTTCTCAAGACCGCTCGCAACGGCTCGGGAGGGGCGATGGAACAATTGTTGCTGGAGCAAAGGCGCACCAACCGGCTGTTGCAGGCGCTCCTGTATGGCTGCCTGGGTTTCGTACTCGGTGTACTGGCGCTGCAATTGATCATCCGGGTACGCCTCTTCTAGAGCCTGAGCCTGGAGCGGTGAACGCCTATAATAAAAAGCTTTGCAATCCGAAATCAAAGGCTCGTGTCATGCCCATTTACGCCTATCGATGTGCGTCCTGCGGATTTGCCAAGGACGTGCTGCAAAAAATGTCCGACGCTGCGTTGACGCAGTGCCCGTCGTGCGGCGCCAGTGCGTTCCAGAAGCAGGTTACTGCTGCGGGCTTCCAGCTCAAGGGTTCGGGCTGGTACGCCACCGACTTCAAGGGTGTGGGG
>JAKANU010000317.1 GCA_021812315.1 Pseudomonadota bacterium | reverse complement strand
CAAGGTGCCCGGCGGCCTGCCCTCCAGCCCGGCGGTGGCGCAGATGCTGGCGGTGGCCCCGGCCATGATCAAGAAGCAGACGCGCGGCCTGTACCCGGCTCCCGAGGCCATCATGGCCTGCATGGTCGAAGGGCTGCAGGTGGATCTGGAGACCGCGCTGCGCATCGAAAGCCGCTACCTGGCCAAACTCATGACCGGCGCCAACGCGCGGGCCATGATCAACACCTTCTTCTTTAACCTCAACGCGATCAAGAGCGGGCAGTCGCGCCCGAAGGACGTGCCGCGCTTCAAGCCGACCAAGGTCGGACTGCTCGGTGCGGGGATGATGGGCGCTGGTATTGCCTACGTCCAGGCCAGCAAGGGCATCGCCACCGTGCTCAAGGACGTGAGCCAGGAGAAGGCCGATCTGGGCAAGTCCTTCAGCGCCAGGATCACGCAGGGCCGCGTTGACAAGGGCCGCATGAGCGCCGATGAGCAAAAGAAGATCCTCGATCGGATTCACGCCACCGGCAGCCTCGCCGATCTGCAAGGATGCGAACTGATCATCGAAGCCGTTTTCGAAAACCGCGATCTCAAGGCCACGGTCACCAGGGAAGCCGAACCGCTGCTCGCGCCGGGCGGCTTTTTTGCCTCCAACACGTCGACGCTGCCGATCGGCGGGCTGGCCAAAGCCAGCGTCGCGCCGGAAAAATTCATTGGCATCCACTTCTTCAGCCCGGTCGACAAGATGAAGCTCGTCGAGATCATTCGCGGCCAGCAGACCAGCGACGAAACCGTGGCGCGCGCCTACGACTATGTGCAGGCGATCGGCAAGATGCCGATTGTGGTGAACGATTCGCGCGGCTTCTTTACCAGCCGCGTCTTTGGCACGTTTGTGATGGAAGGCGTGGCGATGCTGGCCGAAGGCATCCCGGCTGCGGCGATTGAGAATGCGGGCGTGCTGTGCGGCATGCCGGTTGGCCCGCTGGCGGTGCTCGATGAAACAGCCCTGAGCCTGACCCTGCACGTGATGGAGCAAACCCGCGCCGACTTCGAGGCCGAGGGCAAGGCCTATGTTGCCAGCGAGGCCCAGTCGCTGGTTGCCGACATGGTACGCAAGCACAAGCGCACCGGCCGCGCCGGTGGTGCCGGCTTTTACGAGTACCCAACAGAAAAAGGGGTCAAGAAATTCCTCTGGCCGGAGCTCAAGCCGCTGTTCGAGAAGGCCAATGCCCGTTGGGACATCAACGAGATGAAAGACCGCCTGCTGTACCGGCAAGCGATCGAGACCGCGCGCTGCCTGAGTGAGAACGTGCTCACCAGCGTGCACGAGGCCAACATTGGCTCGATTTTCGGCATTGGCTTTCCACCCTGGACCGGTGGGGCCATGCAGTTCATCTACGGCATGGGCATCGACGCCTTTGCCCGGCGCGCCGATGAACTGGCGGCGCGCTTTGGTTCGGGCTTTGTCCTGAGCGAGGAAGTCAAGCAGGCGATCGGGCGCCACCAGCCGGTCTATTGAGTTTGCGGCAGCAGCCGAACCTTGGGAGAGCCTCATGTTGTCTCGAATGCTGCGTGCCGTGCTGCTGTCTCAGGCGCTGATCGGTGCCTTGCTCGGCTGGCTGATCGCGCGCTCGGTCGGCTGGTCCAACTGGCTGGCCCTGGCCAGCGCGGTCTTGCTGCCGCTGGCAACGATGAAGCTCAGCATCTTGGCCACTGCCCTGATGTCGCGATCGCCGGGCGCGCCAGCCCTGTGGTGGCGCAGCCTCGTTGGCGAGAACCTGGCCACCGCGCGTGTGCTGTTCTTGCAGCTTCCCTGGAGTTGGTCGGCCCCGATGTTCAAACCCGCCATCGGCGCCTCATCGCGCGTCCCGGTGGTGCTGGTGCATGGCTATCTATGCAATCACCGCATCTGGGACGCGCTGGGGGAACGCCTGCGCCGCGGTGGCCACCCGGTGCAGGAAGTCGATCTGGAGCCGGTTTTTACCTCGATCGAGAACTACGTACCCCTAGTGAATCAAGCCGTGGAGAGCCTGCGCCGACAGACCGGTGCGGCGCACGTGGCGCTGGTGGGCCACAGCATGGGCGGGCTGGCGATCCGGGCCTGGATGCGTGTGCACGGCACTGAACATGTTGCCCGCGTTCTCACGCTCGGCACACCCCATCAGGGCACGCGAATCGTGCATCCCTACTCCACACCCAATGGCCGGCAAATGGTTTGGCAAAGCGACTGGTTGCGCGAACTCGCAGCCAGCGAGCCCGCGAGCACGCGCAAGCTGATGCGCATCGCGCTCACGCCGCAGGACAACATCGTCTTCCCGCAGCGTGAACAGGGACTCCAGGGCGTGAGCGTGAGCGAGTTCGAAGGACTCGGGCACGTCGAACTGTGCACCGACCGCGCCGTGGCCAACTGGGTGCTGGAGCAACTCGGTGACCTGCCCTTCTGAGAGCGTGCAAGCAACTGCGACGCGGTCCATAGCGCAAGAGCTGGTCCTGCGCGAGAGCCAGCCCGGCGACATGGGATGGGTGGTCGAACAGCACGGCGCCATCTATGCTCGCGAATACGGCTGGAACGCCGAGTTTGAAGCGCTGGTGGCAGACATCGTCGCCAGGTATCTGCGCAAGCGCCAGCCACAGTCGGAGCGCTGCTGGATCGCCGAACTCGGTGGCCAGCGCGTCGGCTCGGTATTTGTTATGCGCAAATCAAAGACCGTGGCACAACTGCGCATGCTGATCCTCAGGCCCGAGGCGCGGGGCCTGGGTCTGGGTACGCGCCTCACTGACGAGTGCATCGCCTTCGCGCGCGCCCAGGGCTACCGCAGGATGGTCTTGTGGACCAACAGTTGCCTGCTTGCGGCGCGCGCGCTGTACGCAGGCAAGGGCTTTGTGCTGACCAGGAGCGAGCCATACCGCGGGTTTGGCCACGACCTGGTCGGCGAAACCTGGGAACTGAGACTTTGAATCTGGCGCTTCTTGCGGCGGCGGCAACCGGGGTTCAGGTGGGAGCGGCGATCGTGGCATCGCGCGCCGTTGTTGCCGAGGTGCCGCCGCTGACGCTGGCGATGTTGCGCTACGCCATCGGCCTGCTCTGTCTGCTGCCCTTCATTTTCAAACCATTTGGGCCGCTCAAGCCCGACAGCAAAGCGTGTGCAGCTATAAAAAGAGTAGCATGGCAGGATCTGACGGCGATGGCGGCGCTGGGTCTGGGCCAGTTTGCACTGCTGATTGCGCTGCTCAACTACGGGCTGCAGCACGTCGGTGCGGCGCAGGCAGCACTGATCTTCAGTCTGTTTCCCCTGCTGACCCTGCTGCTCTCTGCCGCGCTGGGCCGTGAAGCGATCAGCGCGCGGCTGGTGCTCGGCGTCCTTGCTTCAATCGGCGGGGTGGCGCTCTCGCTTGCGCCCAAACTCGGAGCCACGAGCGTTGGCCACTGGTGGGGCGAA
>JAKANU010000033.1 GCA_021812315.1 Pseudomonadota bacterium | reverse complement strand
GGAGAGCGGCATCCGCAGCCGCGAGGACGTTTCGCAGTTGCGCTCGGCGGGCGTGCGGGCGTTTCTGGTGGGCGAGGCCTTCATGCGGGTCGATGAACCAGGCCTGGCGCTGGCCGCATTGTTTGGTTGATGCGATGTCGACTTCGCCGCCCGCTGCGGGCGCTGACCAGTTGCACAGCGTTGATCCGGCGACCTGGCCGGTGGCTGCGGGCTGGCAGCCGCTGGTAGCGGATTTTTTCCAGTCTTCGGTGGGGTGTGCCCTGCTCGGGTTTCTGGAGCAGCGTTTGCGCGCCGGCGCCAGCGTGTTTCCACCGCAGCCGCTGCGCGCACTGGAACTGACCGCGCCGGAAGCGGTTCGGGTGGTGATCCTGGGGCAGGACCCCTACCACGGCCGCGGGCAGGCCGAAGGGCTGGCATTTTCGGTGGCGCCCGGCGTCGCTCTGCCGCCGTCATTGCGCAACATCCTGCGCGAACTGCAACGCGACCTGGGCACACCGTTTCCGGCGTTTCCGCGCCCGGGCGGCTCTTTGGTCGGCTGGGCGCGCCACGGTGTGTTGTTGCTCAACAGTTGCCTGACCGTGGAAGAGGGCAAGCCTGCCAGCCATTGTGGGCGGGGTTGGGAGCAACTGACGGATGCGGTGATCCGCAAGGTCTCCAGGGACGCGTCCCCGGCGGTCTTCATGCTCTGGGGCGCGCACGCGCAAGGCAAACGCAACTTGATCGACGCCCGCCGCCACCGGGTGCTGATGGCCAATCACCCCTCGCCGCTGTCGGCTCAGAGGGGCCCGGTGCCGTTCATAGGGTGTGGGCATTTTTCGCAGGCGCGGGATTGGCGCGAGCAGCACGCTCGCGGCGGGCTGCCCCAAGATCCCTAATAGCCGCGAACCCGGGCGACCGAGCTGCCGCCGGCGGTGGCCGGGGTCGGACTTCGTGGCATAATGTACGGCTCACCAAGGAGAGGTGGCCGAGTGGTTAATGGCAGCAGACTGTAAATCTGCCCTCTTACGAGTACGATGGTTCGAATCCATCCCTCTCCACCAGTGAGTTGAATATGCGAATGGACACAGGAGTGAGCCGCAGGGCGTTTTCGGGTTGACGGGTTTGGCTGCAACGCGGGAGTAGTTCAATGGTAGAACCCTAGCCTTCCAAGCTAATGACGCGGGTTCGATTCCCGTCTCCCGCTCCAGTGTCCGGTTCGGAGTTAGGTTTTGAAGAGAGTTTGACTGGTTCGCTGCGGCGAGGCGTGCCGGCAAGGCCCATTTGGCTCAGTGGTAGAGCACTCCCTTGGTAAGGGAGAGGTCGCGGGTCCGATTCCCGCAATGGGCACCACGATTTTGTTTTGACCGCCCTTTACTTTTCGGAGTTTGAAAATGGGAAAAGAGAAATTCACACGCACCAAGCCGCACGTCAATGTTGGCACGATTGGGCACGTTGACCATGGCAAGACCACGCTGACGGCGGCCATCACCAGCGTGATGGCGACCAAGTACGGTGGCACGGCCAAGGCGTATGACCAGATTGATGCGGCTCCCGAGGAGAAAGCGCGCGGCATCACCATCAACACTGCGCACGTTGAATACGAGACGGCGGGACGGCACTACGCGCACGTGGACTGTCCCGGGCACGCTGACTACATCAAGAACATGATTACCGGGGCGGCGCAAATGGACGGTGCCATTTTGGTCGTCTCGGCCGCGGACGGCCCGATGCCGCAGACGCGCGAACACATCTTGCTCGCACGCCAGGTGGGTGTTCCCTACATCATCGTGTATCTGAACAAATGCGACATGGTCGATGATGCCGAACTGCTCGAACTCGTGGAGATGGAAGTACGCGAGTTGCTTGACAAATACGAATTTCCCGGCGACGCCACCCCGATCATCCACGGCTCGGCCAAACTGGCCATGGAAGGCGACAAGGGCGAACTCGGCGAAGGCTCGATCCTCAAGCTCGCCGAAGCGCTCGACAGCTACATTCCCACGCCCGAGCGCGCGGTCGACGGCACCTTCCTGATGCCCGTCGAAGACGTCTTCTCGATCTCCGGGCGCGGCACGGTGGTGACCGGACGCGTTGAGCGCGGCGTGATCAAAGTTGGCGAAGAAATCGAGATTGTGGGCATTGCCGAGACCCAAAAGACCACCTGCACGGGTGTGGAGATGTTCAGAAAGCTGCTCGACCAGGGCCAGGCTGGTGACAACGTGGGCATTTTGCTGCGCGGCACCAAGCGCGAAGACGTGCAGCGCGGCCAGGTGCTGTGCAAGCCCGGCTCGATCAAGCCGCACACCCACTTCACCGGCGAGATCTACGTGCTCTCCAAAGACGAAGGCGGACGTCACACGCCGTTTTTCAACAACTACCGCCCGCAGTTCTATTTCCGCACCACCGACGTGACCGGAGCCATTGAGTTGCCTGAGGGCAAGGAGATGGTCATGCCTGGGGACAATGTATCGATCACGGTCAAGCTGATCAACCCCATTGCCATGGAAGAAGGGCTGCGCTTTGCCATCCGCGAAGGCGGCAAAACCGTCGGTGCCGGGGTCGTCGCGAAGATCATTGCCTAAGGAAGATCATGGCTACCAAACAAAAAATTCGCATTCGCCTGAAAGCCTTCGACTACAAGCTGATTGACCAATCAGCGGCTGAGATCGTTGACACTGCCAAGCGCACTGGTGCCATTGTCAAGGGGCCGGTGCCTTTGCCGACACGCATGAAGCGTTTCGATATCCTGAGATCCCCGCACGTCAACAAGACCAGCCGTGACCAGTTTGAAATCCGCACGCATCAGCGCCTGATGGACATTGTGGATCCGACCGACAAAACGGTCGATGCCCTGATGAAGCTGGATTTGCCTGCCGGCGTGGACGTGGAGATCAAGTTGCAGTAACGCCCTGGGCGTAGCGTTGCACCCGGCGCCGCGTTAGTGTCGTCGCGGCGCAGCAGAACTTGCACAACTGCCAGGGTAAGGTTATACTCAAAGGCTCTGTGTGGGCAGTTCGTCCCAGCAGGGGTTTATTAACAGTCTCTCACGCAACACGCTGCGGCCAATTGAAGTCGCAGCGGTGAGAGTTACGGAGAAAACAATGAGTCTGAGCAACTCCCTGGGGTTGCTGGGTCGCAAGGTTGGCATGATGCGCCTGTTTACCGACGAAGGGGACGCCATCCCCGTCACGGTGGTGGACGTATCGAACAATCGGGTGACCCAGGTCAAAACCCAAGAGAATGACGGCTATGTCGCCTTGCAGCTGACGTTTGGTGCGCGCAAAGCCTCGCGCGTTAACAAGCCGATCGCGGGCCACCTTGCGAAGGCAGGGGTTGAGGCCGGCGAAATCATTCAGGAATTTCGTTTGAACGCCGATGCCGCCGCACCCTACAAAGCCGGTGAAAATGTGCCGGTAAGTGCGGTGTTTGCGGTGGGTCAGAAAGTCGACGTGCAGGGCACGACGATCGGCAAGGGCTATGCCGGTACCATCAAGCGTTATCACATGAGCTCGCAGCGTGCCTCGCACGGCAACAGTCGCTCCCATAATGTCCCGGGCTCCATCGGGATGGCGCAGGATCCGGGGCGCGTGTTTCCGGGCAAGCGCATGACCGGCCACCTGGGCACCGACCTGGTGACGACGCAAAACCTGGACGTGATTCGCATCGACGAGACTCGTCAATTGCTGATGCTCAAAGGTGCCGTGCCGGGGTCGGCCGGCAGCTTCGTCACGGTGCGCCCGGCAGTCAAGGTCAAGGCCATCAATGCCAACACCCAAGGAGCGAACTGATGCAGATCGAACTCCTCAATGACCAAGGGCTCGCGACCTCGAAATTTGACGCTCCGGAGACCGTTTTTGGTCGGGCCTACAACGAAGATCTGGTGCACCAGGTGGTGGTGGCATTTCAGGCCAACGCACGTCAAGGCACGCGGGCCCAGAAGGATCGCGAGCAGGTCAGGCACTCCACCAAGAAGCCCTTCAAGCAAAAAGGTACGGGCCGGGCCCGGGCGGGTATGACGTCTTCGCCGATGTGGCGCGGTGGCGGTCGAATTTTTCCGAACATGCCAGACGAGAATTTTTCCCACAAGATCAACAAGAAGATGTATCGGGCCGGAATGGCATCCATCTTTTCGCAATTGGCAAGGGAAGGGCGATTGGCGGTGGTCGATTCAATCAAGGTTGATTCGCCCAAGACCAAACCTCTGGCCGCAAGGTTCAAGGCGATGAACTTGCCCTCGGTGATGGTGATCGCCGACGAGGTTGACGAAAATCTGTACCTGGCTTCACGCAACCTGGTCAACGTATTGGTGGTCGAGCCGCGCTACGCTGATCCCTTGTCCCTGGTTCACTACCGCAAGGTGCTGGTCACGCGTGCAGCCATGGACCAACTCAAGGAGATGTTCGCATGAGTCATGGTCCCAATTTGGCAAAATTTGACGAAGGCCGTCTGATGCAGGTTTTGGTGGCACCAGTGGTCTCCGAGAAGGCCACCATGGTTGCCGAGAAGGGCAACTCGGTCACCTTCAAGGTGCTGCAGGATGCAACGAAGTACGAAATCAAGGCGGCTGTTGAGTTGATGTTCAAGGTCGAGGTCCAGGGCGTCTCTGTCGTCAACACCCAGGGCAAGACCAAGCGCTTTGGCAAGTCTGTCGGGCGCCGCGACAATATTCGCAAGGCCTACGTGACGCTCAAGCCCGGTCAGGAACTCAACCTCGGTGGGGAGGCTGCGTAATCATGGCTGTTATCAAGATGAAACCGACTTCTCCGGGCCGTCGTGGCGTGGTGAAGATTTCGCGAGAGCATTTGTTCAAGGGGGCGGCGCACGCGCCGCTGCTTGAACCCCAGTTTCAACTGGCAGGACGCAATAACAACGGGCACATCACCACGCGACACAAGGGCGGTGGCCACAAGCATCACTACCGTGTGGTCGACTTCCGTCGTGACAAGGACGGCATTGCCGCGAAGGTTGAGCGCATCGAATACGATCCCAACCGCTCGGCACACATCGCCCTGGTTTGCTATGCCGATGGCGAGCGCCGCTACATCATTGCGCCGCGTGGCCTGGAGGTTGGCGCAACCATCCTCAGCGGGGCCGAGGCGCCGATCAGGGTCGGCAATACGCTGCCGATTCGCAACATTCCGGTGGGTTCGATTGTGCATTGCATCGAGTTGCAAGTCGGGCGGGGCGCACAGATCGTACGCTCGGCAGGTACCTCTGCAACCCTGTTGGCGAGAGAAGGTACCTATGCCCAGGTTCGCATGCGTTCGGGTGAGGTCCGCAAGATTCATATTGAATGCCGCGCCACGCTGGGCCAGGTTGCCAATGAAGAACACAGCCTGCGTCAACTCGGCAAAGCGGGTGTCAAGCGCTGGATGGGGATTCGCCCAACCGTTCGTGGAGTAGTCATGAACCCGGTCGATCACCCGCACGGCGGTGGCGAAGGCAAGACCGGCGAAGGCCGGCATCCAGTCGATCCCTGGGGTAATCTGACCAAGGGTTACCGCACCCGCAACAACAAGCGCACGCAGGTCATGATCGTGTCGCGTCGCAAGAAGTAAGGGGCAGGTAAATGACTCGTTCTCTCAAAAAAGGTCCGTTCGTTGATCATCATCTGGTAGCGAAGGCCGACAAGGCGGTGACGACCAAGGACAAAAAGCCGATCAAGACATGGTCGCGCCGCTCCATGGTATTGCCCGAATTCATTGGTCTGACGATCGCGGTGCATAACGGCAAGCAGCACGTGCCGGTGTATATCACCGATCAAATGGTTGGCCACAAGCTTGGAGAGTTCGCATTGACGCGGATCTTCAAGGGCCACCCGGCTGACAAAAAAGTCCAGAAGAAATAAGGAGGTGAACATGGAAACGCGTGCAAGCCTTCGTGGCGTTCGGTTGTCGGTCGATAAGGGCCGGCTGGTCGCGGATCTGATCCGTGGGAAAAAGGTGGACCAGGCTCTCAATATCTTGCAATTCACGCAGAAAAAGGCTGCCGTGATCATCAAGAAGGTACTCGAGTCTGCGATTGCCAATGCAGAACATAACGATGGTGCCGACATCGACGAGTTGAAGGTCAAGACGATCTTTGTTGAACAAGGCGCATCGCTCAAGCGTTTCACGGCCCGCGCAAAAGGCCGTGGCAACCAAATCAGAAAACCCACGTGCCATGTGTACGTGACGGTCGGTAACTGAAAGAGGCCTGCAAGTTATGGGACAAAAAATCCACCCCACAGGCTTTCGCCTTTCGGTGAGCCGCAATTGGGCATCACGCTGGTATGCCAATGACCGCGACTTCGCCGGGATGCTCGCAGAAGATATCAAGGTTCGCGACTACCTCAAGAACAAGCTCAAGAGTGCCTCGGTATCGCGTGTGCTCATTGAGCGCCCGGCCAAGAACGCCCGCATCACGATATTCTCGGCGCGCCCGGGCGTGGTGATTGGCAAGAAGGGTGAGGACATCGAAAACCTCAAACGCGAACTCGGACGGCAACTGGGTGTACCCGTGGCGGTCAATATCGAGGAAGTGCGCAAGCCCGAGGTCGATGCCAAACTGATCGCCGACAGCATCACGCAACAATTGGAAAAGCGCATCATGTTCCGCCGCGCCATGAAGCGTGCCATGCAAAATGCGATGCGTCTGGGCGCGCTGGGCATCAAGATCATGTCGTCGGGACGTTTGAACGGCATCGAGATCGCGCGTTGCGAGTGGTATCGCGAGGGGCGGGTGCCGCTGCACACGCTGCGTGCAGATATCGATTACGGCACCTCCGAGGCAAAGACCACCTACGGCGTCATCGGTGTCAAGGTCTGGGTCTACAAGGGAGACACGCTGGGTCGCAACGATCTGCCTGCGGTGGTCGAACCGCGCGCGGAAGAAGAGCGCCGGCCACGCGGTCCGCGTCGGGACGCCCGCCCTGGCGCCGAGCGTGCGCCTGCAGCTCGCGGTGCACGTCGTCTGGGCGGCGCCAACGCCGCACCGGCGGACGGTAGCGACAAGCCGGCCGAAGCGACCGCGGGTGCTGATGCAGCCAAACCCGCTGTGAAACGTGTCCGCAAGGTCGCCGCGCCAGCCAGCACGGGTGGTGGTGCCGTGGCCGCTGACGGCAAAGGAGAATAAACATGTTGCAACCCGCTCGTCGCAAGTATCGCAAAGAGCAAAAAGGCCGCAATACCGGAATCGCGACCCGGGGCAGTTCGGTCGCATTCGGTGATTTTGGCCTCAAGTGTACCGATCGTGGCCGCTTGACGGCGCGTCAGATCGAGTCTGCCCGTCGCGCGATTTCGCGCCATGTCAAGCGCGGGGGGCGCATCTGGATTCGGGTGTTCCCGGACAAACCGATCTCGCAAAAGCCTGCTGAAGTCCGCATGGGCAACGGCAAGGGCAACCCCGAGTATTACGTTGCGGAAATCCAGCCCGGCAAGATCGTCTTCGAGATTGTTGGCGTTACCGAAGAGCTGGCACGCGAAGCATTCCGACTGGCTGCGGCCAAATTGCCCCTGCGCACCACGTTTGTGTCGCGCATGATTGGCCAGTAATCAGGAGAAACGACAATGAATACGGCTGAATTACGTCAGAAGGACATTGCGGGTTTGCAAGTCGAAGTCAAGGAGCTGCAAAAAGCTCATTTTGGCCTGCGCATGCAAAAAGCCACGCAACAACTCAATAACACCGCTACGCTGCGCATTGCGCGCCGCAATATTGCTCGCGCCAAGACGATTCTCGTCGAGAAGCAAAGCGTCGCGAAATCTGCCACCTAAGGAGCGACTGATGACGGAAGCGAAGAAATCCCTCAAGCGCACCTTGATTGGCAAGGTGGTCAGCGACAAGCGCGCCAAGACGGTGACGGTGCTCATCGAACGCCGGGTCAAGCACGCACTCTATGGCAAGATCGTTGGCAAATCGAGCAAGTATCACGCGCATGATGAACAGGGCGCTTACAAACTTGGCGACATCATCGAGATTACCGAAAGTCGACCGATCTCGAAGACCAAGAATTGGGTCGCGACGCGTCTGGTTGAAAAGGCCATCGTCATTTAGGCCCTTCTCGCCAGGGGCTGCGAGTTTGGCAGAAGCGGCTCACAATGTGAGCCGTTTTTACTCAGGGCGAACGACGCCGCACTAGGAATCCGGTGCGTTGACCGCGACTCTGCGTCGGACGCATGTTCATTTCAAACGTACAGGAGCTGCAGATGATTAAAGTAGGTGATAACCTTCCTCCAACGACACTGATGGAGTACTCCGAAGTTGAGGGCGGAGGGTGTAGTTTGGGTCCGAATCCAGTTGACGTGGTCAAGGCCAGCGCTGGCAAGACCATTGCCTTGTTTGCGCTTCCAGGTGCTTTCACACCAACCTGTTCGGCCAAGCATGTTCCGGGCTATCTGGAGAAGTATCAGGAGTTCAGGTCTGCGGGTGTTGACGAGATCTGGTGTGTCAGCGTGAACGACGCCTTCGTCATGGGTGCCTGGGCACGCGACCAGAAGTCAGCCGGCAAGGTGCGCATGCTTGCTGACGGCGACGCTGTTTTTGCCAAGGCGACGGGTCTGACACTGGACCTGACCGGCAAAGGCATGGGCTTGCGCAGTACGCGCTATTCAATGCTGGTCAAAGATGGCAAGGTGGCTTCGCTCAACATTGAGGCCCCCGGCAAATTTGAAGTCAGCGACGCCGCCACACTGCTCGAGCAGGCCAAGGCCTGAGCCAGAGGGGGCACCGCTCCCCCGCGCATGGCGCTCCGTCCTCAGAGGTCGACCTTGAGGTAGTGTGAACCCTCGATGGGGTTGTGGTAGTAGGGGGCGATCTCCTCAAAGCCAAGGTCCTTGTAGAGTTCGCGCGCGCTCTCCATGTCGTCGAGGGTATCCAGGAGCACGCAGTCATAATCAGCCAGCCGTGCTGAATCGAGCACCGCCTCAACCAGCCGGCGACCGAGGCCCTGGCTGCGATAGGCCGGTCGCACGTAAAGGCGCTTCATCTCGCAGGCGTTCACATAATCGGCGTTGTCCAGTGGGCGCAAGGCACAGCAACCGAGCAGGTCCGGGCCGCTGCGAGCCAGCAGCAAGACCCCGCGCGGCACCGCGTACTCGCCGGGCAGCGCCGCGAGTTCAGACTCGAAATCCTGAAAACATAAGTCAACCTGGAGACTGGCAGCGTATTCGCGAAAGAGATCGCGAACCGCTTCGAGTTCGCCGGGCGCTTCGGGTTTGAATACCTCGATGCTGGCGTTCATGCTGCTTGGCGGATCAACCAGGTGACCAGTGCGGCGCAGACGGCGAACACGGCAACGGCGAGTGCCCGTGAGCCGGCGTCATCGCGCGCATCCTGGACGGCAAAGCTGGTTTGCTTGTTGCCGTGGATCATCGGAGCCACCAGATCTTCGCCCCTCTTCAAACGGTAGAAAAGAATCGCCCCAACGTGCAAGCATGTCAGCCCGATCAGGATCAGTTTACCAATTTTGGCATGGTACGTTGTAGCCAGCCGCACCACCGCGTCCGGCACCCACTTCGCCAAGGGTCCGACCGCAGCGATTTCGTCATCGCTGACCAACCCCGAGGCGACCTGCGCCAGCAGGAAGATCAGCAGGGCATAAACCGACAGCGCTCCCATCGGGTTGTGCCCGACGCGGTGCTGCGGGGGTGCCTGGCCTCTGAGGTAGTCCAACACGGCTCGCGGCGAATAGATGAACGACGCAAAGCGCGACCAGTGTCCGCCGATCAAGCCCCAAACCAGGCGAAACAGCAATAGGCACAGCACGACATAGCCAAATCGAAAGTGCCAGGTCATGGCCTGTCCAGCGATGAAGGCCGTCGTTAGCAGACCCACGAAGCTCGTTGCCAGCGCCCAGTGAAACACGCGCGTCGGCAAATCCCATACGCGAATTGTGGTCGGTTGAATCAAGTTGAACGCGCCTTGCGAAAAGATCGTATTGTGCAGCCAACGTGTCGGCCTGACCGGGCGCACGTGAAAGGCCCTGCGATCTGCGGGCAGACGGTAGCAACACTTGCTCAATACAGGAACACCCATGAACGCCTTTTCTTCCGTTGCCGTTGCCATCACCGCTTTGGCCGTCACCTTGCCCGCGAGCGCCCAGTTTGCGAAGCCTGAAGACGCCATCAAGTACCGCAAGAGCGCACTGTTTGTCATGCAGCAGAACTTTGGTCGAGTCGCCGCAATGGCGGCCGGCAAAGCGCCGTTTGATGCCAAAGTCGCCGCCGAAAGTGCCGCTGTGGCCGAGTACATGTCCAAGCTGCCCTGGGCGGCTTTCGGAGAAGGCACGGAGAAGGGCGATACGCGTGCCAAGCCCGAGCTATGGAAAGAATCCGCCAAGTTCCACGAGTATGCCGACAAGATGCAGGCCGAAATGTCCAAGCTGGCGCTGGCGGCCAAAGCCGGCAATCTCGATGGCATTAAAACCGCCGTGGGCGCCACGGGCGGCGCCTGCAAGTCCTGCCACGACGCCTACCGCAAGGAGTAGCGGTCAATGGCGCCCGCGGCAACGCTTCGCCGGCGTTGATCGCGCGGCTTTGCGCGTGTCCTTGGCCAGTCCCGCGGCGGCGCGCCAAAGTGCGCCGGTAACACCGGGTCTGGCGTAGCAAGGATAATCGTGGGATGCCTCAACCTCTCTTTGTCAGCGCATTGCCGCGACGCGCTGCGATTCTTGTCTTTCTGACGTTTGCGTTTTCCTATTTTCTGTCGGCGCTGATTCGTGCCATCACCGCCACTTTGTCGCCGACCCTGACCCAGGAGTTCTCCCTCAATTCCGGCGATCTGGGGCTGCTTGCGGGAGGCTACTTTCTTGGATTTGCCGCCAACCAGTTGCCCCTGGGAACATGGCTTGACCGCTATGGCCCCAAGAAGGTCATTTTGTTGCTGTTGAGTGTGGCGGCGCTATCCTGCGTAGCCTTTTCGGTGGCGACAAGCTTCTCCGTGTTGCTGGCCGCGCGGATTCTCAGTGGGGTCGGGGTCAGCGCCTGCCTGATGGCGCCATTGACCGGCTATCGTCGCTGGTTCGATGCCTCGACGCAATTGCGCGCCAATTCCTGGATGCTGATGAGCGGCTCGCTTGGGATGGTTGCGGCAACGCTGCCGGTGCAATGGCTGGCACCGATCATCGGCTGGCGCGTCCTGTTTCTCGGCCTGACGGTCTTGGTGCTGTTGGCCATGGCGCTGATTGCCTGGCAAGTGCCGCGCTGGGAGTCGGCTGCGGTGCAGGCCATCGCGCCCGCCCCTGGCAGCTACCGGCAGGTCTGGGAGCACCCGTACTTCCGCAAGATGCTACCCCTCGGTTTTTTTTGCTACGGCGGTTTGATCGCCATGCAGACGCTCTGGGTGGTGCCCTGGATGATCAAGGTGGGTGCCCACACGCCGTTGCAGGCTGCCAGCGGACTGTTCTGGATCAACGTGGCGATGCTTTGCACCTTCTTGACCTGGGGCATGCTCAATCCATGGCTGACGCGTCGCGGTTTCGGCGCCGAGCAGCTGATTGCCTGGGGACTGCCCTCAAGCTTCCTCATTCTTGCTATGATTATCGTAGCTGGAGGCGCTCTGACGACGGGTGCTGCGGCCGTTTGGACCCTGTATTGTGTGGGATGCACCTTTATCTCGCTGGCGCAGCCTGCGGTGGCCATGGCATTCCCCGCGAACCTCGCCGGGCGTGCCCTGACCTCCTACAACCTTGTGATCTTCGCCGGGGTCTTCGTCGTGCAATGGGGTGTTGGGCTGGGCATCGATGCCTTTCGCGCGCTGGGATGGAGTGAAATTGCTTCGTTTCAGGCGGCGATGACGCTGTTTTTGCTTTGTTGTATCGGTTCCTACGTCTATTTTCTGAGCGCAAAAAGCCATAATCAGGCGATCTGAAACGTTTTGGACCCATGAACAACGGCATCCTGATCATTGCCCACGCGCCGCTGGCCAGCGCCCTGCGCCAGTGCGTCTTGCACGTGTTTGCCGAGGGCGCATCGGGCGTCGCCGCCTACGACGTGCAGCCGAATATTCCTCCCGAAGAGACCCTTGCCGGGGCCGCGCAGGCGATGGCCTTGCTTGGTACTGCCCAAACCCTGGTCCTGACCGACGTGTTTGGTGCCACACCCTGCAACGTGGCGCAAAAGCTGGTCGACGGCCTGGACGCGCGTCTGGTGGCGGGTGTCAATTTGCCGATGTTGTTGCGTAGCCTGACTTACCGACGTGAGCCGCTCGATGCGCTGGTGGCGCGAGCGCTCGCCGGTGGTACCCAGGGCATCATGCAAGTGACCACCACGGCGCCCCAGAATCAGGTGAAAAAAAGACATGACCAAAGCCAGCACGACCATCAGCAATAAGCTCGGACTGCACGCACGGGCGTCGGCCAAACTGACCAAACTCGCGGGCAGCTTTGCCTGCGATGTCTGGTTGTCCCGCGACGGACGCCGTGTCAATGCCAAGAGCATCATGGGTGTCATGATGCTGGCTGCCGGTTTGGGCAGCACCGTCGAACTCGAAACCAGCGGCGAGCGCGAGCAGGAGGCCATGGATGCCTTGCTGGCACTGATTGATGACAAGTTCGGGGAAGGGGAATGAGGTGAGTCATTGGCCTGTTGATCTGCGCCCTGCGCCGCGAGCGCCATGACGTTTTCCATACACGGCCTGGCGGTGACGCGCGGCATTGCCATCGGGCGAGCCGTGCTCGTGGCTTCGAGCCGGGTCGATGTGGCCCACTACTTTATCGAGCCGTCGCAGGTGGATTCTGAGATTGACCGCGTGCGTGCCGGACGCAACGCGGTGGTGGATGAAATTCACCGTTTGCAGGACAGCATCGCGCACATGGGGCCGAAGGAGGCGCCGCACGAACTCGCTGCATTGCTTGATGTGCACCTGATGCTTCTCAATGACGAGGAACTGATCGGCGGTGTCAAGCACTGGGTCAGTGATCGACTGTACAACGCCGAGTGGGCGCTGACCTCGCAACTCGAGGTGATCGCGCGCCAGTTTGACGAGATGGAGGACGAGTACCTGCGCGAACGCAAGGCCGACCTCGAGCAGATCACCGAGCGGGTGTTGCGCGCCATGAAGGGTGTCGCCTCACCTATGGCCCATCCGCCGGGTCGCCCGACGCGAGCCAAGTCGCAGCAGGACCTGTTGCTTGACGATACGGTCGATGTGCCGCTGATTCTTATCGCGCACGACCTTTCGCCCGCGGACATGCTGCAGTTCAAACAGAGTGTGTTCGCCGGCTTCGTCACGGACGTCGGGGGCCGAACCTCGCACACGGCCATCGTGGCACGCAGCCTGGACATCCCGGCCGTGGTTGGCGCGCGCCTGTCCAGTCAATTGGTGCGTCAGGACGATTGGGTGATTGTGGATGGCGACGCGGGCGTGGTGGTGGTCGATCCATCGGCCATTTTGCTTGCCGAGTACGGTTTCCGGCAGCGTCAGCACGAACTCGAACGTGGGCGCTTGAGCCGGTTGCTGCACACCCCGGCGGTGACCCTCGACGGGCAGAAAATTGAGTTGCTGGCGAACATCGAAATGCCCGAAGATGCCGCCGGCGCCGTGCGGGCCGGGGCCGTCGGAGTCGGGCTGTTTCGGAGCGAGTTCCTGTTCATGGGACGCGACGGCAAACTACCCAACGAGGAAGAGCAGTACTGGGCGTACCGGCGCGCCGTCGAGGGCATGCAGGGCCTGCCGGTGACGATTCGCACCGTCGACGTTGGTGCCGACAAGCAGTTCGACGAGTCCTTGCAGGACTGTGCACATCTGAACCCGGCACTGGGCCTGCGCGCGATTCGCTGGAGCCTGGCCGACCCGGCGATGTTCCTGACGCAGTTGCGGGCCATTCTGCGTGCGGCCGCTCACGGGAAGACCAAGTTGCTCATCCCCATGCTGGTTCACGCCACCGAAATTCGGCAGACCATGTTTCTGGTCGATCGCGCCCGCGCAGAACTTGACAACCGGGGCGTCGCCTATGGACCCGTAGAGATTGGCGCCATGATCGAGATCCCGGCCGCCGCGCTCACGCTCGGGGTCTTCCTCAAGTATTTTGACTTCCTGTCGATCGGCACCAACGACCTGATCCAGTACACCCTGGCCATCGACCGTGCCGACGAGACTGTGGCGCACCTGTACGACCCGATGCACCCGGCGGTGCTGCGACTGGTTGCCGACACGATTGCCCGCTGCCAGGCGCAGGGCAAGGGGGTGAGCGTGTGTGGCGAAATGGCCGGCGACACCAGCCTGACGCGCCTGCTGCTGGGCCTGGGTCTGCGCAGCTTCTCCATGCATCCGGCGCAGATTCTTGCCGTCAAGCAGGAAATCCTGCGTGCCGACACCAGCAAGCTGGTGAGTTGGGCGCAGCAAGTGGTGGCCGAGGACGAGCCCGGCCTGCTGCTCGCCCGCTCGTCTTGAAGGCATAGTCTGCGCCGACGCGCGCAGGCCGTTGGTTGCGTACAGTGTGCGGCCCCAGAGCCGCCTGGCAACGCTTCAGAAGCGCTCCAGCTCCGGGTGTCTGAGTTGCCCGCCGCGCACCAGCATCTTCCCGTACTCGGCGCAGCGCTGCGGGGTGGGAATGACCTTGCCCGGGTTCAGCAAGCTCCTGGTGTCAAAAGCGCGTTTGACCCCGAACATCTGCTCGTTCTCTTCGGCGCTGAACTGCACGCACATCGAGTTGAGTTTTTCGATGCCCACACCGTGCTCGCCGGTCACGGTGCCGCCCATGGCGACGCTGGTCTCCAGGATGTCCGCGCCGAACTGCTCGCAGCGGTGCAACTGCCCGGCATCATTCGCGTCAAACAGGATCAGCGGGTGCAGGTTGCCGTCACCCGCATGGAACACGTTGCAGCAGCGCAGTTGATATTTTTTTTCCATCTCCGCAATCGCCAGCAGCATGTCGGCCAGGCGTTTGCGCGGAATGGTCGAGTCCATGCACATGTAGTCCGGGCTGATGCGCCCGCTGGCCGGGAACGCGTTCTTGCGCCCGCTCCAGAACTTCAGGCGCTCCGCCTCGCTCTGGCTTACTGCGATTTTTGTAGCACCTGAGGCAAGCAGCACGGCCTTCATGCGGTCAATCTCTTCTTCAACCTCTTCAGGTGTGCCGTCGCTCTCGCACAGCAGGATGGCGGCTGCGCTGAGGTCGTAACCGGCGTGCACGTAGTCCTCCACCGCCGCCGTCATCGCCTTGTCCATCATCTCCAGACCGGCCGGGATGATGCCCTGGGCGATGACACTCGCCACCGCATCGCCGGCCTTGCGGATATTGTCAAAGCTGGCCATGATGCAGCGTGCGAGTTGCGGCTTGGGCGTGAGCCGTACCGTAACTTCCGTGATGATGGCGAGCATGCCCTCGGAGCCAACGACGACGCTCAGGCAGTCAAAGCCCGGCGCATCCAGTGCCTGCGAACCGAAATCGATGGGCTCGCCCTGCATGGTGAAGCCGCTGACCTGGAGAACGTTGT
>JAKANU010000316.1 GCA_021812315.1 Pseudomonadota bacterium | reverse complement strand
GGGTTGCCCCCGTGCTGCCGTTCGACTTGCATGTGTAAGGCATGCCGCTAGCGTTCAATCTGAGCCAGGATCAAACTCTACAGTTTAATCTTGGTGCCAATTAAGGCTAACTCATTTAGGAACTACGGATTTCTCCGTATTTTTTTGATGAGCGTTTAACTTGCATTTTGCAATCCAGTCAAACGCCCACACTTATCGGCTGCTTTTTGTTAATGAACCCGCTTTTGCGGCTGTTGCGCTTGCAACGAAGAATCAGAATTCTTGCACAACTTATATTCCCGAGTCAAGCGTAAGGTTTTATTTGGAATAAAAACTAAAACCTTGATACGTTGCCAAGCTCGGTTGCCGCTTTTGTTGGTTTTTTGCGAATCAGCAAAAGAAGCAAGAGACGAATTGTGCCTGCAGGGCTGTGGTGTGTCAACATCTTTTCGCAACGAAAGCGCCTTACGCCCTGAAAATTGCTGGGCCGGCAAAATGCCCGGCAGTAGCGCAAGACGCGCCGTCGACCCCATTGCAATGCGACCCACGCAATGCGGCAGATGTGATTTGTGCGGCTCGCAAAAATATGCCAGCACCATGGCTGCGCCTTCGGCGAAGGTGGTGAGTAGCACGATGCCCAGCGTGTCTTTGCATGGCACGGAGCCGAGGCGGCGCCAGCTTTCAGCATCGGCGGAGACGCCGAAACCCTATCCCTTGGCGCATGGAAGACGACGTCTGGCAACCGCCAGCCGGGAGGGTGCACAAAACTGCGCGTGCTGTAGTCACTACCGCAACATCAGGGCCAAAGTCGCGATTAGGCTAGGCAACAGGATCGTAATTTGCTCGAGAGCGCTAAGGCTCGATTGGTTGCTGGGTTGTGTGCAGCACATGCCGCAGCACTACGTCACCTTGTCTAGCGTGCTCCTACGCCGCAGGCATCAACCGGCACTGACGAGCTGATGCCACTGCAGCATCGTTTCGCCGAATACTGACACGCGCGCGCAGGTGCCGAGTCCAGGAGATGAAGTCGACACGCTCAGAGGCCGCTGCATCGGCGCGAGGTTCGGCCGCTGTGTTTACCGGCCTGGGCAATAACTTGGCAAGAGCCTGGCCGCGAGCCGACGCACGTCAACTCAACCCCGGCCGCATGTCGGCTGTGCAAACCTTCCGCACGCCACCACGTGCAGGTAACGCTGGTTTGCAGCGACACCCGAGCTTGCAAGCCGACTGCCAACAACACCGCAGGCGCTGCTGCTGCGCCTGCTGCGCCTGCGGTGCGTGCATGGGTGCCGCAAGGTGCCGCGCGTGCCCACCGTCCATGACAGGGGATGGCATGTTCTAACTGTTGGCGCCACGCATGGCGTTTGCCGGTACGCGACAGCAACTGCCAGGCACGGCACGCAAATCGTCGCCAGCCTGGTAAATGTGGCTTTCGACGTCGTCTGCGCAGCATCTGATGAACATGGCGCAGCCCTCGCCCGGATTGCTGTGGCGGGCGCTGCGCACCGACAGCAACGACCCTGTGGACTGGCGCGGCAGCGTGGCGATTTCGGCATAGTCCGCAGGAACCAGCAACGGTGCCGCAGCAGTGAAAGGTATGGCGACGCTAGCGTCCAGGCCATGCCACAGGCATTGGTCAGAGCGCGACATGGCGGCGCAACACCGGATGGCCGTCGACGCGGCGCTACAAGTCCGTATCGAGAATGCGCAGTTCCTCGTCGACCTTGCGTTGGTCGAGCCCCACATGTTGCAAAACGACGGTCGAGCTGGGCTTCAGCCAGCAGCTGGGCACCCGACTGCTCGAGCGGGTTCGCATCGCCATCACCAGGAACAAGGGTGGCGGCGCACGCGACGCCGCCCACTCACTGCTCGCGCAATGCGACGATAGCAATCTGGGAAGACTCGCCTGCTGGAATGCGTGACTTCGGCTTGCATACCTGTCCCCGGAGCCTGACTGGCGGCCGCAGGGTGAATCAGGAACTGGCTCGGCCGCGTTGTTTCGCGG
The DNA here is from genome assembly GCA_021812315.1 of Pseudomonadota bacterium. GTDB lineage: Bacteria > Pseudomonadota > Gammaproteobacteria > Burkholderiales > Burkholderiaceae_C > Rhodoferax. The sequence goes on along the minus strand of JAKANU010000316.1, from coordinate 1,448 downwards.
CGAGTGCAAAGGTTACGTCATGAGCTGCTCGATCAGCCGTCGCATCGCTGCCGTGTCGAAATCGCGCCCGCCCACTGCTTGGCGCACGATGTCGCCGCGTGGGTCGATCAGGTAGCTGGTGGGGATGCCCATCACGCCGAAAGCATGGGCGGCGGCACTCTTGCTGTCCAGCAACACCGGAAAGGTGGGCGACGGGCTGAGTTGGCCCATGTAGGCGAACACCTGGTTCAGGCTCTCGCCCTGGTCCAGCGCCAGCACGGCAAACGGCTTGTTCCTGAGCGAGAGATACAGTTTTTCGATCGATGGCATTTCCGCGCGGCAGGGCGGGCACCAGGTTGCCCAGAAATTCACCAGCACCGCCTTGCCGCGATAGTCTGACAGACGGTGCGGCTTGCCGTCGAGGTCGGGCAGCGTGAAGTTGGGGGCCGGTCGCGGCGGCTGCACGATGCTGAGCGCCTGATCAGGAGTCGTGTCGGCCGCCAGCGCGCTGCGGCTGGCCAAGGCCCCCAGGCCGCAGGCCGCCAGGCTCGTCAGCAGACGCCTGCGTTCAGGGTTGGGCATCGCTGCCGCATTGCGGTCCAGCAAGACGGGCGTGGTGCAGGGTTCCATGTTCTCTCCAGGAGTAGTGCAGGGTGAGGCGCGTGCCGCGCGGCACGTCGAGTGTGGTGAAGCCTTGCGCCCAATCACCGGGCTGCAGGGTTTGCTGCGCCGGCAGGATGGACCAGTCGGAGCTGATGCCGTCGGGCTTCCAGCGGGCCAGCCAGTTGGTCTTGGTGATGAGCACATGTTGCCGGCCGTCCGATGTAACGGCACGCCAATCGGCTACGTCGTAGCTGATGGGCACTTTGCCGCGATTGTGGATGGAAGTGCCGAACACGCAGACACGGGCGATGGCCGCCACTGCCACCTGCGGATAGCCCATGTTCTCGTAGAACCCGCGCACGCCCTCCGGGCTGAGCTGGATCAGTCGCACGGTGAAAGCATGGCGATGGTTGGCCCAGCTCGGCTGCGCGGCGCTGGCTGCGGCCGCAGGGGTGGAGGCTTGATCTGGGGCAGACGCTGAAGCGGGTGTGGCGGCGCGGGCGGCGGGCAGGCCGCACAGCGCCGCAAGCAGAAAGCTTGTGCCGATGGATACGTTGCGTCGCATGCTGTCAGCCTCCCGATGCCGCCGTATAACCCGGAGCACCCGCCAGCGGCGCAGCGCGGCGACCGGCCTCCAGACGGATGGCCAGCCAGGCGCCGGTGAAGATGGACGCCAGCCCCAGCATCGAGCCGATGGACAGCACGGACACCCCGCTCAGGCCGTGTCCCACGGTGCAGCCCAGGCCGAGCACCGCGCCGCCGCCGGTGAGCGCCGCGCCGAACAACTGACGTGCGCCCTCGCGCCAACCGGCCAGGCCTTGCGGGCGGAAGTCACGCCGCAGCAGCGCCGCCAGCAAGGCGCCGAG
>JAKANU010000315.1 GCA_021812315.1 Pseudomonadota bacterium | reverse complement strand
ACTGAGGCCACTTCGGGGAAGCTCTTGATGATCTTGTTTTGTGTCTGCATCAACTCGGCGGCCTTGGTGATCGACATGCCGGGCAGCGACGCCGGCATGTACAACAGACTGCCTTCATTGAGTGTGGGCATGAATTCCGACCCCAATTGGGAGGCCGGATAGTAGGAAGCGCCCAGCGCCAGCAGGGCCACCAGAATGGTCAACTTCTTCCAGCGCATCACGGCCTGGATGATCGGGCGGTAGATCCAGATGAGGAACCGGTTCACCGGGTTTTTCGCCTCAGGCATGACCTTGCCGCGGATGAACATCAGCATCAGCACCGGCACCAGGGTAATGGAGAGCAGCGCTGCACTGGCCATGGAGAAGGTCTTGGTGTAAGCCAGCGGCGAGAACAGCCGCCCTTCCTGACCTTCGAGGCTGAACACTGGCAGGAACGACACCGTGATGATCAGCAGTGAGAAGAACAGCGCCGGGCCAACCTCCTTGCAGGCGTTGAGCATGGCGCCGAACCGGTCGGCGGCGCTGTGACCCTCAGGCAGCCGCTCGAGATGCTTGTGCGCGTTCTCGATCATGACGATGGCCGCGTCGATCATCGCGCCGATGGCAATGGCAATGCCACCCAGACTCATCAGGTTGGAATTCATGCCCAGGGATCGCATGGCAATGAACGCCATCAGGATGCCCACCGGCAGCATGAGAATTGCTACCAGCGCACTGCGCACGTGCAGCAGGAAAATAACACACACCGCCGCCACAATCAGGGACTCCTCGAGCAGCGTGCGCTTGAGCGTGTCGATGGCGCTGTTGATCAGTTCGGAGCGGTCGTAGACAGTTTGCACGCTGACCCCGGCTGGCAAGCCCGGGCCAATTTCGGCAATCTTGGCCTTCAGGTTGGAGATGACTTCCAAAGCGTTTTGACCGTAGCGCGCCATCGCGATGCCCGAGACCACTTCGCCTTCGCCGTTGAGCTCGGTCAGGCCGCGGCGCTCATCGGGCGTGAGTTCCACCCGGGCGACGTCGCGGATCAGCACCGGCGTGCCCTTGTCGCTCTTGAGGACCAGCATTTCGATGTCGCTCTTGCCGCGCAGGTAACCCTTGCCGCGAACCATGTATTCGGTCTCCGACATTTCGACTGCGCGGCCACCCACATCGCGGTTGGAGTCACGGATCACTTGTGCCACCTTCATCAGCCGGATGCCGTAACTACGCAGCTTCACCGGGTCAACGGTGACTTGATACGTCTGAACAAAGCCGCCCACCGAGGCCACTTCGGCCACGCCGTGTGCCTTGGTCAGTTGATAGCGCACAAACCAGTCCTGGATGGTGCGCAATTCAGCCAGTGTCTTGTCTTTGGCCAGTAACGCGTACTGATAGACCCAGCCCACGCCCGTGGCATCCGGTCCGATCTGGGGCGTGATGCCCTTGGGCATGCGTCCGGAGGCGAAGTTGAGGTACTCCAGCACCCTTGAGCGTGCCCAGTAAATGTCGGTGCCGTCCTCGAAGATGATGTAGACAAACGAAGCGCCAAAGAAGGAAAAGCCCCGTACCACCTTGGACTTGGGCACCGACAGCATCGACGTGGTCAGCGGATAGGTGACCTGATCCTCCACCACCTGCGGGGCCTGGCCGGGGTATTCCGTGTAGACAATCACCTGCACATCGGAGAGATCGGGCAGTGCGTCGATGGGCGTGCGCAGCACGGCGAAGACGCCAGCTACCACAATGAACAGGGTAGCCAACAGGACCAGGAAGCGATTTCTTCCCGACCAGTCAATGATTTTGGCAAGCATGGCGGGGGTGCCTTCAGCGCGTCGCTGCGCCGGGGGCGAGCGCCGCCTTGCCAGCGGCCAGTGGCGTGATCGTCGTGATGACCCATTCACCAGGCTGGCGCTCGACAAACTCAACCGATACCTTGGCGCCGGATTTCAGAGACTGGATCAAGGACGGATTGGCGGCCTTGAAGTCCATGGTCATGGCTGGCCATTTGAGACTCGCCACGGGGCCGTGACTCAGGCTGATGGCTCCCTCCTTCGTGTCAATGCTGTCGACGCTACCTTCGGCCCGATGGACCACCAATTTCTTCGCCTGAACCTGTCCACCCGTCGCGTCTGCCTGTTGCGACGCAGGCGGCGGCGCTGAGGCGAACCCGCCGACCGCCGCTTTCAAATTGCTTTCCGCGTCAATCAGGAAGTTGGCGGTCACGACCACCTGATCGCCCTCCTGTACGCCGCCGAGAACCTCAACGTACGTGTCGCTGCGCGCACCGAGCCTGACTTCATGGGGCTGGAAGCGTCCTTCGGCGTGCTGGATCAGCACGATCTGGCGCGTGCCGCTGTCGATGACCGCCGAGAGCGGAACCGTGAGTACCTTGGTTCTGGGGGAGACCTGCACCTCGACCTGCGCAAACATGGCCGGTTTGAGCAGCAGCGCGGGATTGGCAAGCTCAATGCGTACCGGGATGGTGCGGGTCTCGGCCTTCAGTGTGGGATAGACATAAGTGACCGTCCCGCTGAATTCCTTGTCCGGGTATGCATTGATTCTGACGCTTGCCTTGCTGCCAGCCTTGACCAGCGCAATGTCCTGCTCGAATACATCAGCGATGACCCACACGTGCGACAGGTCGGCCACCTGATAGAGCATTTCCCCAGGCATGAAACGCATCCCCTGGACCGCCTTCTTCTCCATCACGATGCCCGATGCCGGTGATCGGAAGATCAGGGTACGCTGGGTTACTCCCGTTTTGACCAGTGCCTTGATCTGCTCCTCCGAAATGTCCCAGTTCTTCAGGCGCTGCAGACTCGATTCTGCGAGTTGCTTCATCCCCGACTGTGCTTCGGGCGGAGCCTCGTACAAAGCGTCCACGCCTTGCGCGGCCACCGCGTACTCGCGCTGCGCCGAGACCAATTCCGGGCTGTAGACCTCCAACAAGGGCTGCCCTTTGCTCACGGGCTGGCCGGTGACGTTGACATGCAGCCTCTCCACATAGCCTTCGAACTTTGGCGCGATGGTGAACAGGCGGCGTTCGTCAGGCTCAATCCGACCCGAGGCGCGCACGGTCTTGTCGAGCGCGCGCAGTTGGACCGCTTCGGTGCGAACGCCTAGTTTTTGAATCTTCTCGGTGCTGATCCTGAGTTGAGCGCTGCTCTGCGGCTCCTCGCCCGCTTCCCCGCTGTAGACCGCGATGTAGTCCATGCCCATCGGGTCCTTCTTGGGCGTTGGCGACGTGTCCGGCAGGCCCATGGGGTTGCGGTAGTAAAGAAGCTTTCTTTCCACCGGAGCACTGGCAGTTGCAAGCGTGCCCGCGGTGACGGGTGACGGGCTGGCCTGGTTCACCGTTACCGGAGCGTTCCTGTGACCCAGGTAATAGCCCGCACCACCAGCCAGTGCTGCAAGCACGGCCCCAATCACCCACGGATACGCGGCCTTCATAAATCTTCTCCCAATA
>JAKANU010000314.1 GCA_021812315.1 Pseudomonadota bacterium | reverse complement strand
GCCGGGCTTGGAACGCGGATTCAAGAATCTGCATGGCGTGCTCCAGATTACCCATGCGAAATTCCACCCAACCCAGGCTGTCGCTGATGAACGGGTCGCCGGGGGCGAGCTCAAGCGCGTGCAGAATCAGCTGGCGCGCCTCGCTCAAACGCAGATTGCGCTGCGCCAGCGAGTACCCCAGAGCGTTGTAGGCATGCTGATAGTCCGGCTTGAGCGTGATCAGTTCACGCAGCAGACCTTCCATGTCGTCATAGCGCCCGATCTTCTCGGCCAGCATAGCCATCTCATAGGTCAGATCGGGGTCACGGGTGGTTGTTGCACCGGCCTGGGCCAGCACGTCGTAAGCGCTTTCATACTGTTGAGAGTCACGCAGCAACTGGACCTCAGCTTCGATTTTCAGACGTGCGTCTTCGGGTGAGTGCTCGCGTTGCGCCCGAATGAGCTGACGCGCTTGCTCAATGTGGCCGCGCTTGGCCATCATGGCGGCGCGGCGCAGCTCGGCATTGAGCAAGTCTTCCGGATTGTCAACGCGCTTGAGCCAGGCTTCGGCCTGGGCAAAATCACTTCCCTGCTCGGCGATGCGGGCCAGGGAAAGATAGGCTTGAACCAGCCCGCGGCTGATTTCCGCGCTGGCTTTGGTTCCTGGTGGGGGCTGGGCGAGGTCCAGAAAGTGCAACAGGTTCTGTTCGGCAAGCACGAGTCTGCCTGCCTGCAGTTCCAGCGCACCGAGCACCGCCCAGGCCTGTGCGTAGTCGGGAGTTTCGGTTGTGATGGTTCGAAACTGCGCGCTTGCTTCGTCGAGGCGCTTGGCCTGCACCAGCGCGCGGGCGTATTGCATGCGCAGCTCGGGGGTTGGATGAGCCTGCAACTGCGCCTTGACAATGCCCTCTGCCTGGGGTGTCGTCGGGCTCATCATGGAGACGGCCAACAGTGTTGGCGCCAGCGCCTTTGCGTCGATTGCCAAGCCCTTGCCGATAGCCTCCAGCGCGCCATCGGTATCTCCAGCCTCCAGTCGCAGACGGCCCACCGTCGCCCATGCCGCGGCCCCGAGCGTCGGGCTGCTCAAGTAGTCGGCCAGGGCACGCTCGACGACTGTCGCGGCGAGCTTCTTGTCCGGCACATGGGAGAAGTGATGTGCGATACCCGCCAGCACACCGATACGGTCTTTCGGCTCGGCCAGGGCAACTTCCTGCTTGAGCGGTTCGAGCGTTTCGCTGATCTGATTCATGCCCACGAGGATTTGCAGCACGTACTCATTGGCCTGTCTGGAGCCTGGATGCGCCTGCTTCCAGGCTCGAGCGCTTAGCAGCGCCGATTCACCGGCGCGGGCGCGCAGGGCGATGTCGGTCGCGCGCTGGTACAGCCGGGCGTCACGGGTTCTTCTTGCCGCATCGAGTACCAGGGAATAGCCGCCACCGGGATCGCCTTCGCGCGTCTTGATTTCACCGAGCAGGATCTCGTAGAAAAGCTCACTGTTGAGGGCCGAGCGCGTGGGTGCCGCCGCAGCATTGTCGGCGCTTTGGGCATGGGCCACCAGCACACACTCAAGAAGGAGCACCAGCAGCAATCGGATCAGGCGTGTCATCAGACCATAATAATGCATGCGCCCCGGAGCACTTTTTCATGCCTGAATTACCCGAAGTTGAAGTCACGCGCCGGAGTTTCGCCACCGCCATCGCCGGGGCCCGGGTGCAATCCGTGAACCTGGGAAAGCCCCTGCGCTGGCCTTTGGGCTGTGATCCGGGAGGTCTCGTCGGCCGCGACGTGTTGAGCGTACGTCGGCGGGGCAAGTACTTGTTGATGGATCTCGATGCTGGTCTGCTCCTGATGCACCTGGGGATGTCGGGGCGGTTGAGTTTTGCCTCCGAGCTGCCGCCGCGCGGCGAGCATGATCACTTCGAACTGGTGACCACACGGGGCACCCTGCGGCTCACCGATCCACGCCGATTTGGTGCCGTCGTCTACGCCCACGGTGAGCGCGATGCGGTTGTCCAACGCCTGCTTGGGCGCCTTGGCGTGGAACCCTTGTCGGCCGATTTTGAGCCGGCGTCGTTTTACCAGGCGCTCAAGGGCCGCAGCGTGGCGATCAAGCAAGTCCTGATGGCTGGGGATGTGGTCGTCGGCGTGGGCAATATTTACGCCTCGGAAGCGCTTTTTTGGGCCGGCATCCGGCCCACGGTGCGTGCCATGCGATTGAGTCGCGCCCGCGCCGCCAGGCTGCACGACGCCATCCGCCAGGTGCTTGAGCAGGCGTTGGCCACGGGGGGCAGTACCTTGCGTGATTTCTCCAGCGCCACCGGTCAACACGGCTGCTTTCAGCTCGAAACCATGGTTTACGGACGCGCGGGCCAAGCGTGTCGCCTCTGCGCCACCGCAGTCCGGGTTATGCGCCAGGGCCAGCGCTCGAGCTTCTTTTGTCCGCACTGTCAGAAGGCCTGAGCCCGGCTGATGGCGGCAATGCTATATTGGAAGGCCCTTGGGAGAAAATTTGGGAACCTCATTTAACGAACAGTTTGACCGGCATGGCACATGGCGGTTTGAGTTCGCGCAGCGACTCAGGCTGTTGAACGAGTGGATGAAGGACCACGAACTGCTCGACGCTGCGGTTGAGGAGCGATTGCAGCGCCTGGAGGCGCAGGTCCGCGCTGACAAGGTCATGGTCGCTTTCGTTGCCGAATTTTCGCGCGGCAAATCGGAGCTGATCAACGCCATATTCTTTGCCGGTTACGGGCGACGCATCATGCCCGCGAGTGCCGGGCGCACGACGATGTGCCCGACCGAGATGGGCTGGGACGCCGAGGTCCCGCCGTGCCTGCGCCTGCTGCCCATTGAGTCGCGCCTGAAGCCCCAGGCATTGATGGAATGGCGCATGGTGCCGGAGAAATGGACCCGCATCGATCTCGATGTGAACGATCCGAAACAGTTGGCGCTGGCCCTTGAAAAGGTGGCCGAGACCCGGCGCGTCACGCCCGATGACGCCCGCGCCCTTGGCTTCTGGCACAACGAGGCGGCTGCACTTGACAACCCGCCACTGGATGCCCACGGCTTGGTGGAAATACCCAGGTGGCGCCATGCTCTGATCAACATCGCGCACCCCCTGCTCAAGCAGGGGCTGGTGATCCTCGACACCCCGGGGCTCAACGCAATTGGCGCCGAGCCCGAGCTCACGGTGAGCCTGATTCCGCAGGCGCACGCCGTGGTGTTCATGTTGGGTGCTGATACCGGTGTGACCAAGTCGGACCTGGCGATCTGGCGCGAACACCTGGTCAATGACCCGAAGGACGTCTCCAGCCGCCTGGTCGTTCTCAACAAGATCGATACCCTGTGGGACGCATTGAGCTCGTCGACTCTGGTCCAGGCGCAGATCGAGCGCCAACGCAGATCCACGGCCGAGATCCTCGGCGTTGCGGTGCAAAACGTCATTGCCGTCTCGGCGCAAAAGGGGCTGGTCGCCAAAAGATCGG
>JAKANU010000313.1 GCA_021812315.1 Pseudomonadota bacterium | reverse complement strand
TGGATGCCATCCTTCCCGGCCTCGGCATGCGCAACCTTTGTTCGCAAATGGATGCCTTCGAGGCGCTTGGACAACCGCAGCTGCAATGGCCGGACCAGATCCGCGTCGCAACCCGGCACGAGCTGATCAGCCAGCTCCACCACGGTCACGCGACTTCCGAGCGACGCGTAAACCGTTGCCATCTCCAGGCCGATGATGCCACCGCCGACCACCAGCAAAGTCGGGGGGATCTCGGTCAACGACAGCGCATCGGTAGAATCCATCACGCGCGGGTCGCCCCATGGAAAGCCTGGCAGTTTCAACGCTCGCGATCCGGCAGCAACAATGGCCTTCTCGAATCGAACGCGCTTGACGCCTGCGTCCGTCGCGACGTCCAGCTCATGAGGCGAAACAAAGAGCCCAGCTCCATGGAGTACTCGCACCTTGCGCTGCCGTGCCATGCCCGCTAGGCCACCGGTGAGCTTCGCGACGACGCCGGTCTTGAATGCACGCAACCTGTCCAAGTCGAGCGTGGGCGGCCCAAAGGTAAGGCCATGTGCGGCCATGGCTGCCGCCGCATCGATGACCTCCGCTGTATGCAGCAGCGCCTTGGACGGAATGCACCCGACATTGAGACAGACGCCGCCCAGGCTCGGATAGCGCTCGACCAAGACGACGTCAAGGCCCAAATCAGCGCCGCGGAAGGCCGCTGTGTAGCCACCCGGGCCCGCGCCCAAGACCAGCAATGCACACTCGATGTCTGCATGCCGATCGCCGTCACGCGCGGCCTGGCTCGTCACCATCGCCGCCGGCCCTGCACCAGCCGTCTCAGGAGCAACCGACACATGCTCGTGCTTGACCGAAACGGCGCCATCCGCTGGCTCGATTAAGGCCACCAAAGTGCCTTCCGAAACCTTGTCGTTCAATTGCACCTTGAGTTCGCGGACCATCCCTGCCACCGGCGAGGGCACCTCCATCGTCGCCTTGTCCGATTCCAGCGTCACCAGTCCCTGGTCTTTCTTCACCAGGTCGCCAGGCTTCACCAGCAACTCGATCACCGGCACATCATGGTAGTTGCCGATGTCCGGCACCTTGGCTTCAGTCAGATCCATGCAGGTTCCTCGAATAGACGGATGGGGCAGCCAGCGCTCACAGCATCAATCGGCGAAGATCCGCCAGCACGAGCGCCATGTAAGCGACAAAGCGTGCCGCAGCTGCACCATCGATCACGCGATGGTCATAGCTGAGTGACAGGGGCAGCATCAGTCTTGGCTCAAAAGCAGTCCCGCTCCACACGGGCTGCATACTGCTCTTGCTGACGCCGAGGATCGCAACTTCAGGCGCGTTGATGATCGGCGTGAAAGCGGTACCACCAATGCCGCCCAGGGAGCTGATCGAAAAACACCCGCCCGACATCTCGGCCGGCGTCAGCTTCCTATCCCGCGCCTTCGCGGAAACAAGGGCGAGTTCGCGCGCCAGCTCCAGGATGCCCTTGCGATCGCAATCGCGAATCACCGGCACAACCAGTCCTTCAGGCGTGTCGACTGCGATTCCAATATGGAAATACTGTTTCAGGGTCAGCGTCTCGCCCTTTGCATCGAGCGCGGCATTGAATATCGGGAAGCGCTGCAACGCCGCCACTGCTGCCTTGATCAGGAATACCAGCGGCGTGATCTTGAGGTCCTTCTGCTCCGTTCCCAGCTGCTTGCGGAATGCCTCCATCTCGGTGATGTCGGCCACATCGTGCTGCGTAACGTGCGGGATCATCGCCCAGTTGCGCGCCAGATTGGAGCCCGACGCCCGCTTGATCTTCGACAAGGGTTGCGTTTGCACAGGTCCAAACTTGCTGAAGTCAATTTCGGGCCAAGGCAGCAGACCAAGACCGGCTCCGCCCGATCCCGCGCCACGCGCGCCCCCGGCTGCAAATGCCTGCCGGACAAAGGCCTGCACGTCTTCGCGAAGGACGCGACCGCCCTTTCCGCTACCTGCGACTTGCGCCAGATCGACGCCAAGCTCGCGCGCGAACAAACGCACGGCAGGCGTAGCATACGGTACCCGCTCCGGCATGACTGCATTAGCCGAGAATCGGACAGGCGGAGCCGTAGGCCGATGAGTAGCGGCGCCCGCATCCACCCGCCTTTCCAAGGATGCGTCCCCTGCCCGGTCGGGGGCAGCCGACGGGTTGGCGGCGTCAATCGCGGGAACCGCCTTAGCTTCCTGCGCGGGCTTGGCCGGCTCGATGGCCTGCACCCGCGACTCTGTTGCGCCGACAGGCGACTCAATCAGCGCCACGATCGCACCTTCAGAGACCTTGTCATCGAGCTTCACCCGAAGTTCGCGTACCACCCCTGCCACCGGCGAGGGCACCTCCATCGTCGCCTTGTCCGATTCCAGCGTCACCAGTCCCTGGTCTTTCTTCACCAGGTCGCCAGGCTTCACCAGCAACTCAATCACCGGCACATTATGGTAGTTGCCGATGTCTGGCACCTTGGCTTCGATTGGCGATGGCATGCGCGCTCCGACCTCTGATATCGGGTTAAGTGCCGATTGTCGCGCAATGCGCTATTCGAGTCATGCATTCAGTTCGGCCGACGAGGCCCCCTCCGGCGGGCCCGCTACCAAGGCGCGGTTTGGTCCGCGAAGCCCCTCGCTCCATTCGACGCAGTGGTCTCGCCGGGCATCTGCATTCCTGTCGAGCAGGCGCGACCACCGCGCCTGCAATTTCTGCCGCATTCAAGGGCGGACGTGCGCGCCGTTGCCGACGCCGAGACCTGCGGCTCCAGGGCAACCGCGACGTCGTCGCCACCAATCCCTCAAACGCGCGCAGCGAAACGTCGGGGACCGGCACTAGGCCCTGCTGTCGAAGCAGTTGGGCAAGGTCAGGATGGCCTGCGGAGCAAGACCTCGCGCTGGGGAAAGGGCATCGAGATCCCGGCGCCATCAAGCGCATGCTTGACGAGTCGGGTCAGGTCCATCTGCAACGGCCACCAGTTGCTCCGCTGCGTGAATGCACGCAAGGTGATGTTAACGGCACTGTCGCCCAACGTGGCGACAAATACCTGAGGCGCCGGATCAGCCAATACGCGCGGATCGGCCATCAACATGGCCTGCAGCACGGCGATCGCTTGATCGACATCAGCCGTGTAGGCAATCCCAACCTGAGCCTCGACACGACGCGTTCCATGCCGGCTGTAGTTGACAATTGCATCACTGCCTACTTTGGCGTTGGGAATCACCGCTACGCGGTTGTCGGCCAGCACCAGTGTCGTATGCATAAGATTGATCGCCTCAACGCTGCCGCTGTAACCACCCGCATCGACCCAGTCCCCGGTACGGAACGGCCGGAACAGGATCAAGAGCACGCCCCATGCAAGGTTTGAAAGCGAGCCCTGCAACGCAAGTCCAATGGCCAGGCCCGCCGCACCTACGGCCGCAACAAGTGATGCCGTGGGGACGCCGAGGTATCCAAGGACGGCTACGGCAATAAAGACGATGAGCGCGCCA
>JAKANU010000312.1 GCA_021812315.1 Pseudomonadota bacterium | reverse complement strand
CCGGCTGACTCTGCCGGCGCCTGTCCCAACGGCTCACTTGGCGCGTGCCCTTCACCATAGGTAATGGCGTGCACGTCGGCAAACAGATCGCGAAACTGCTTGACCTGCGCCTTGATGTGATAGTCGGTTTGCGCCAACTGCTCGGACCACAACTCTGTCAGTCGCGTATCAAGCGTCGCCGGGGGCAGTTGCAAGTGAGCCTCGGATTCGGCGCCGTCGCGCTGCACCGTGGCACCGGCGTTCAGGGCGATCTTCAGCATCGCGTGATTTTCGCTCAGCGCATGGATGAACATCCGGCTCACGCCCTCATTTCGCGCGTGCATGGCCGCCCGGTCAAACAGCCTAGCACCGTAGCCACGGCCGCGCGCCGACTTGGCCACAGACACACCAAACTCGGCACATTTGGCAGCGCCACCATCCGCCATCAGCGCCAGGTGCGCCACCGCAATCAGGTCCAGACGCCGGTTGTAGATGCCAAAAATATCATCGCGCTCAAAGTCAAGACTTCGCGCATAGCGCGCAATCTGTTCGTCGCTGGCAGCGTAACCGAATCGCAGATATCGATCATGCGCATCAAGCGCCAGGAGGTGACGCGCGATCCGGCCACGGTGATTCACGCCCAGTGAGCGAATCGGTACCAGCACGTGCGCGCGAGCATCCACCGCCAAGCCGTGACCCTTGTGCCCGGCCTCGCCGGGCTCCTGTACGGGGTCGGCGCTCGGCTCAGCTGAGTTCTGTGTTTGAGTCATGAACTCAATATAAGGGTTTTCCCTAGACTATTCAACCCAAAGCACGGCCCTCAGAACAAAAATGGGATTTGACAGCCTAACTGGGAGCATTTTTTCCACCGAACCTTGAAAACCGTACAATTTGAGCTACAATTAGCACTCGCAAGAGTTGAGTGCTAACATGGTTTGTCAGGGCAAACATCCTCTTCAAGCTACGCGGTGCCAGGCCAAGCGGCCTGGTGCCCTTTTTTACCACCTACGTTTCAAACTTAAGGAGATCTCATGAAACTTCGTCCTCTGCACGACCGCGTGATTGTCAAGCGCGTCGAAAACGAAACCAGGACTGCCTCGGGCATCGTCATCCCGGACAGCGCCGCCGAGAAACCCGACCAGGGTGAAGTGCTGGCCGTGGGCCCAGGCAAGAAAAACGACAAGGGTGAGCTCAGTCCGATGGCTGTCAAGGTCGGCGACCGGGTTCTGTTTGGCAAATACAGTGGCCAGACCGTGAAGGTCGATGGCGACGAACTCCTCGTTATGAAAGAGGACGACCTGTTCGCCGTTGTCGAGAAGTAACTGCTGCTGCGCGAACGCCATGCGTCGTTGCTCCATGCGCGCAATCCTCACGTACAAAAGTACGTTCCGGTGTCTGCGCGCGGTGCGCCTAGGCTGACGTCCGCTCGCTACGCAATTCCTTTTTCGTCAACAGTCATCCGTTAAACATTTATTCAATTTCTGGAGAATCCAACATGGCAGCAAAAGACGTCATTTTCGGCGGTGAAGCCCGCGCACGCATGGTCGAGGGTGTGAACATCCTAGCCAACGCCGTCAAGGTAACCCTGGGCCCCAAGGGCCGCAACGTGGTGCTGGAGCGCTCTTTCGGCGCCCCCACCGTGACCAAGGACGGCGTGTCCGTGGCCAAGGAAATCGAGCTCAAGGACAAACTGCAGAACATGGGCGCGCAGATGGTCAAGGAAGTGGCTTCCAAGACTTCCGACATCGCTGGTGACGGCACCACCACCGCCACGGTGCTGGCGCAGGCGATCGTGCATGAAGGCATGAAGTACGTCGCCGCGGGCATGAACCCGATGGACCTCAAGCGCGGCATCGACAAGTCCGTGAACGCGTTGGTTGAACAACTCAAGAAGGCCTCAAAAGCCACCACCACGACGAAGGAAATCGCCCAGGTTGGCTCGATTTCGGCCAACTCCGACGATGCCATCGGCAAGATCATCGCCGATGCGATGGACAAGGTCGGCAAGGAAGGCGTGATTACCGTCGAGGACGGCAAATCACTCGACAGCGAACTCGAGGTCGTCGAGGGCATGCAGTTTGACCGCGGTTATCTCTCGCCCTACTTCATCAACAACCCGGAAAAGCAGGCCGCCTTGCTTGAGAACCCGTTTGTGCTGCTGTACGACAAGAAGATCAGCAACATCCGCGACCTGCTGCCGACGCTCGAACAAGTTGCCAAGTCGGGCCGTCCGCTGCTGATCATTGCGGAAGACATTGAAGGCGAGGCGCTGGCGACTCTGGTCGTCAACACGATTCGCGGCATCCTCAAGGTGGTCGGCGTGAAGGCGCCCGGCTTTGGTGACCGTCGCAAGGCCATGCTCGAAGACATCGCCATTCTGACCGGTGGCAAGGTGATCGCCGAAGAAGTTGGCCTGACGCTTGAAAAAGTCACGCTGGCAGACCTGGGTTCGGCCAAGCGGGTCGAAGTCGGCAAGGAAAACACCATCATCATCGACGGTGCCGGTGCCGCCGCAGACATTGAGGCGCGCGTCAAACAGATCCGCGTGCAGATTGAAGAAGCCACGTCGGACTACGACAAGGAAAAACTGCAGGAGCGCGTGGCCAAACTCGCTGGCGGTGTCGCCCTGATCAAGGTTGGCGCGGCTACCGAAGTGGAAATGAAGGAAAAGAAGGCGCGCGTTGAAGACGCCCTGCACGCGACCCGCGCTGCCGTCGAGGAAGGCATCGTCGCTGGTGGCGGCGTCGCGTTGCTGCGCGCCAAGCAGGCGGCCGGCAAGATCAAGGGCGACAACGCCGATCAGGACGCCGGGATCAAGCTGGTCATGAAGGCCATTGAGTCGCCGCTGCGCGAAATCGTGGTCAACGCCGGTGGCGAGGCCTCGGTGGTCGTCAACGCGGTTCTCGCCGGAAAGGGGAACTACGGTTTCAACGCCGCCAACGACACCTACGGTGACATGATTGAGATGGGCATTCTGGACCCGACCAAGGTGACGCGCACCGCGCTGCAAAACGCTGCGTCGGTGGCCTCGTTGATGCTCACCACCGAAGCCATGGTGGCCGAGGCGCCGAAAGCTGAAAGCGCTGGTGGCGGCATGGGCGGCGGCATGGGTGGCGGCATGGGCGGCATGGGTGGCATGGGAGACATGGGCATGTAAACGCCGACGCGCGAAATCGCCAATCCCCGCAGGCGCGCGCCTGGCGGGGATTTTTTATTTCCAGTCCGCGCTAAGCTGGAACATCAGACCCGCTGTGCCCAACACGTTCACCTGCCCCGACCAGCCGGGCGCGAACTCGTAGGTCAGCCCGATGATGGCACCTGGAGAAAAGCCCTTGTAATTGAGCGGCACCTTGTTCTCGTAGGGCTCCTTGTAGCCGTACAACAAGCCAGCGGTCCACTTCCATGACAGTGATCTGATACCCAACAGGCCGTGGTAAACCTGGCCCCAGGGATACAGGTAAACCGTGGGCTGGCCAAAGGAATTGCTGAAGAAGACAGCACCGTCTAG
>JAKANU010000311.1 GCA_021812315.1 Pseudomonadota bacterium | reverse complement strand
CTGGTGGTGTTCAACACCTGCTCGGTGCGTGAGAAGGCGCAGGAGAAAGTCTTCTCCGATCTCGGGCGGGTCAGGCATCTGAAGAAAAAGGGCGTGCTGATTGGCGTCGGCGGCTGTGTGGCGAGTCAGGAAGGTGCCGCCATTGTCAAGCGCGCACCGTATGTGGATGTGGTCTTTGGTCCGCAAACGCTGCACCGCCTGCCCCAGTTGCTCGATCAATGCCTGACCCAGGGGCGTTCGCAGGTCGATATCAGCTTTCCGGAGATCGAGAAGTTTGATCACCTGCCGCCGGCCCGGGTCCAGGGCGCGTCCGCGTTTGTCAGCATCATGGAAGGCTGCTCCAAGTACTGCAGCTATTGCGTGGTGCCGTATACCCGAGGCGAGGAGATGTCGCGCCCGCTCCAGGACGTGCTAGTCGAAGTGGCCACGCTGGCTGATCAGGGCGTCAAGGAAATCACTCTGCTGGGGCAAAACGTCAACGCCTGGCGCGCACCCATGGGTCAGACCAGCGAGGCCGCCGACTTCGCCACACTGCTCGAGCAGGTTGCAGGAATTGATGGCATCGAGCGTCTGCGCTTCACCACCAGCCATCCCAACGAGTTCACGCCGACCCTGATCCGGGCGTATGAGAAGCTTCCTAAACTGGCGAGCCACCTGCATCTGCCGGTTCAGCATGGCAGCGATCGAATTCTCGCCGCGATGAAGCGGGGTTACACCGCGATGCAGTACAAGAGTACGGTGCGCAAGCTGCGCGAGGTTCGCCCCAATCTGGCTCTGAGCAGCGACTTCATTGTTGGTTTCCCCGGCGAGACTCAGGAGGACTTTGACAAGTTGATGCGGCTCATCGACGAGCTTGACTTTGACAATTCCTTCAGCTTCATCTTCAGCCCCCGCCCCGGCACGCCGGCGGCGAATCTGCATGACGACACACCCCAGGCAATCAAGCTGCAAAGGTTGCAGCACCTGCAAGGCGTCATCAACGCCAACATGGCGCGGATCAGCGAAAGCCGCATCGGTACCGTGCAACGCGTACTGGTGGAGGGCAACTCCAGGCGCGACGCCTCGGAACTGAGCGGCCGCACCGAATGCAACCGCGTCGTCAACTTTGTCGGACCGAGGGAGCTGATCGGTCAGTTCCTCGACGTGAAAATCACCGCAGTGCGTTCCTACACATTGCGAGGCGAACTCGTGCCACGCTGAAGTCCCGGCTCAAAACGGCATTCTTGGCATGCCTTTGGCAGCGCTCATGCGCTTCATCATTTTCATCATGCCACCGCCCTTCATCTTCTTCACCATGTCCTGCATCTGCTCAAACTCCTTGAGCATGCGGTTGACCTCCTGAACCTGCACCCCCGCCCCGGCCGCTATGCGCCGCTTGCGTGTGGCCTTGATGAGTTCGGGTTTGCGCCGCTCCAGAAGCGTCATGCTGTGGATGATGCCCTGCTTGCGCGCGATGTCCCGTTCGGCGCGACCCATGTCGAGTTGATCGGCTTTGGCCGCGATCGACGCGGGCATTTTGTCCATCAGGCTCGACAGCCCGCCCATCTTCTTCATTTGCTGAATCTGCGCCAGAAAATCGTTCAGGTCAAAGCCGGCGCCGCTCTTGACTTTGGCCGCCAGCCTCTTTGCAGAGTCAATATCCACGCCGGCAGTCACCTGCTCGACCAGGGCCAGAATGTCCCCCATGCCCAGGATGCGGCCGGCGTGGCGCTCGGCGTCAAAGACCTCAAGCCCATCCATCTTTTCGCTGGTGCCGGCAAACTTGATCGGCGCCCCGGTGACCTGGCGGACCGACAGCGCCGCCCCGCCGCGTGAATCTCCATCGAGTTTGGTCAAGATGACGCCGGTCAATGGCAGTACATCGCGAAATGCCCGGGCGGTATTGACCGCGTCCTGGCCCTGCATGGCATCGACGACGAACAGCGTCTCCACCGGGTTGAGGGCGCCGTGCAACTCCTTGATTTCGCGCATCAGGGCCTCGTCGATGGCCAAGCGACCGGCCGTGTCGACAATCAGCACGTCAAAAAAATGCTTGCGCGCAAAGTCCAATGCGGCCACGCCAATGGCCACCGGCTTCTGGTCCGTGCTACTGGCGAACCACTGCGCGCCGGCCTGGGCCGACACCGTCTTCAACTGCTCGATGGCCGCCGGCCGGTACACGTCGCCGGAGACCGTCAGGACCTTTTTCTTGCGCTTCTCTATCAGGTACTTGGCAAGCTTGGCTGTGGTCGTCGTCTTGCCAGCGCCCTGCAAGCCCGCCATCAAGATGACCGCAGGAGGTTGCGTTGCAAGATTGATGTCGCTGACTCCCTCGCCCATGGTGGCGATGAGCTCCTTGTTGACGATGCTCACCAGAGCCTGCCCCGGCGAAAGCGAGCCCAACACATCCTGACCCAAAGCCTTTTCCCGCACCCTGGCGATGAAATCCCGGACCACGGGAAGCGCCACGTCCGCTTCCAGCAGCGCCAGACGAACTTCTCGCAGCATGTCCGCGACGTTGCTCTCAGTGATGCGTGCCTGGCCCCGCAATTCCTTGATGAGGCGGGACAACTTGTCGGAGAGAACGGATGCCATAGGGAATATCGGGTTGAACCCAGCCGGAAACGCACCCGGGCTGGAATTGGCAAGATGCAAAGGGCTAAACTGTAGGCATGATTTTAGCCAGCGCTTCGCCTGTGGGTTTGACTTTGGCCGTCGCCGCAGCCGTGGCCTATCTGATCTCCGGGCTGGGCGCAGCGCGACTCGGTGCGAGAACGACGCGGATCGCCGTCTGGCTGGCGTGGCTGCTGCACGGTTTGTTGCTCGGATTGAGCTTGACTGGAGCCGAACTCAGATTTGGCTTCGCACCGGCACTTTCTGTCACCGCCTGGCTGATCGCTGCGGTGTATGCCGTTGAGAGTCACTTGTACCCCCTGCTGGAGACGCGCTGGACTCTGTCGGCGCTGGGCGCCGTCGCGGTGCTGCTCGGGGTGCTGTTTCCCGGCAATCTGTTGCACCCCAGTGCGTCGGTCTGGTTGCCCCTGCACTGGGCGCTTGGCATTGCTTCTTACGGGCTGTTTGGAGCCGCCGTGGTCCACGCCTGGTTCATGTCCCGCGCCGAGGAGCGTTTTCGATTGGCGGCTGATCCGCACAGCGGCATGCCGCTGCTAACCATGGAGCGATTGACCTTCAGGTTTGTGAGCGTGGGATTTGTGCTGCTGTCGGCCACGCTCCTCGTTGGATTGCTGTTCGAGACTCGACTGTATGGATCGAGCAGCGGGCTCAAATTCGACCACAAGACAGCGTTTTCATTGTTGTCATGGCTGACCTTTGCCGTTCTGTTGCTTGGCCGTTCCCGCCTGGGCTGGCGTGGCAAGCGTGCGATCAGGGTCCTGTACATCGGCGCTGGTTTGCTGTTGCTCGCTTATGTCGGATCACGCTTCGTTATGGAAATCGTTCTGGGCCGTTCGACATGAGGTGGCTGCTGGTCCTGTTCGCCGTCCTGTTGGTGGTCTGGCTGTGGCG
>JAKANU010000310.1 GCA_021812315.1 Pseudomonadota bacterium | reverse complement strand
GTCATCTACAGCGGACGACGCACCAACTATGGCCGGGTTGACCTTGCCGGGGCGCGCGAGATCTTCATCCGCGAGGCTCTCGTGGCCGGGCAGTGGGAAACGAAGTTGCCATTTTTGTCTGCCAACCGCAAGCTGATTGCCCAGGTGGAGGACCTGGAGCACAAGGCGCGGCGCCAGGACGTGCTGGTCGACGATGAGCTGATCTACGCCTTCTACGATCAGCAACTGCCAGCCGATGTCTGCAGCGGTTACGGCCTGGAGAACTGGTACCGCGAGGCGGTCAAGAAAAATCCCGGACTCCTGCGGCTCACGCGCGAGGAGTTGATGCGCCACGAGGCGGCAGGCATCACCACCCGGTTGTTCCCGAAAACCATCCGCCTGGGTGGCGTCGACTGTGCTGCAAGCTATTGGCATGAGCCCGGTGACGCGCGCGATGGCCTGACCGTGACGGTGCCACTGTTTGTGCTCAACCAGGTCAACGATGAGCGCTGTGAATGGCTGGTGCCCGGCATGCTCAAGGACAAGATCCAGGCCTTGCTCAAAACTCTGCACCAGAGGCCACGCTCGCGCCTGGTGCCCTTGCCTGATGCCGCCAGCAAGATGGCGCAGGTGTTGAACGCCCCTGAGATATTCGGCCACGGTTCGTTGATCGATGCAGTGCTCAAACAGGTGCGACTGGCAACTTCACTTGATCTGGTTCGCGCGGATATCAAGCCCGACATGCTCAGTGCGCACTTCTTCATGAATCTGCGGGTCGTCGACGGGCACGGGCGTCAGTTGGGTAGCGCTCGCAACCTGGCGGCTCTGAAGGCAGAGCTTGGAAGCCAGGCGCGTGGCGCGTTTCAGGCGCTGGCCGGTCTGAAACTGCCCAGCGGTGTCATCGCATCCACAAAGTCAAATCAGCCTGCAGCACCTGTCAATAAAGCGCAGGCAGCTATAAAAGACATAGCATCAACGACGCTTCAACGCTACACGTCATGGAGTTTTGGCGAGCTCCCCGAGCTGCTGGAAATTCAAAGGGGTGGCCAAACCCTGATTGGCTACCCGGCGCTGATCGATGCCGGTGACGCTGTGACGATCGAAGTTTTCGACGAACCCGCGCTGGCTTGCGCCAGGCACCGGGCCGGTTTGCGCCGCCTGTTCGCGTTGCAGGTCAAGGACGCTTTGAAGTACCTGGAAAAGAACCTTCCTGATCTGCAGAAGATGGCCATCGCCTTCCTGCAAGTTGGCAAGAGCGCCGACGCCGCGGGGTCCGGCACGCTTGAGGAGTTGCGCGAGCAGATCATTACCGTGGCTCTGGAGCGAGCCTTTTTGCTCGAACCGCTGCCGGTCAACGCGTTTGATTTCCAGCGCCGCCTCGATGAAGGCCGCGGCCGACTGACGCTGATCGCCAATGAAGTGGCACGGCTGGTGGGCGTCATCCTGGCCGAGCACGCGACGGCGCTGCGCAAGATCCGCGATACCCGCAATGCGCCCGACGCCACGGCCGACGCCACCGAACAGCTCGCGCACCTGATGCCCAAGCGCTTTCTGCTGCAAACGCCGTGGGGGCGTTTGCAACACTTCGCCCGCTATCTCAGGGCGATCACGGCGCGCCTGGACAAGCTGCGCGCCGACCCGGCGCGCGACGCGGCTCGTCTGGCCGAGTTGCGACCGCTGGAGCTGCGTTACCGGCGCCTGCTTGCCGAGCGCAAAGGCGTGGCCGATGAGCGACTCGCCGAGTTCCGCTGGCTGCTCGAAGAGCTGCGGGTCAGCTTCTTCGCCCAGGAACTCAAGACCCCGCAGCCCGTGAGCGTGAAGCGGCTGGAAAAGGCCTGGGCGCAGTTGGTCTAGCTTGCACCAGCCGACCCAACGCCCAGGCGATCCAGTCCAAACAGTTTTCGCAGCTTGCGATCAAGCACGCGGGTCGGCAGCAGGCGTTTGAGCAGGGGCAGGCGCGTGCTCTGCGCGCCGGTGCGGCAGACGGCGCCGGGGCGCGCCTGGAGCAGATGGTCGGCAACTGTGCGCGCGAACTCGGCCACCGCTGTTGCACCGCGCTGCGAGGCTTGAGCGCGCCCGAGAACAAACGGTGCAATCGGTGCGTACAGCGAACCTTCGGGCAGACTCACCTGGGTCGAAGCGGTGTCACCAAAGTTGGAGGCAATGCCGCCGGGTTGAATGGTGACCACGCTCAGTCCAAAGGGTTCGAGCTCCAGACGCATGGCGTCGGAGAGGGCGTGCAGCGCTGCCTTGCTGGCGCAATAGACCCCGGCAAATGGCGTCGTCACCAGGCCCGATATGCTGCCTACGTTGGCGATGCAGCCACCGGCACGCTGGCGCAGCAGCGGCAGAAACGCCCGCGTGACCTCGACCGGAGCAAAAACGTTGGTTTCGAACTGGCGGCGCAGTTCGTTGATATTGGTGTCGATGACGGCACCAAACTGGCCATAGCCGGCGTTGTTGATCAGCAGGTCAAGGCCCTGTTCCTGCGCCAGCACGCTGGCCACGGCTTCGCCTAGACTGCGCGGGTCATTGACGTCAAGCTGCAAGACGCGCAATCCCTGATCCGACAGCGCTTGCAGCGATTCGAGACGGCGTGCCGTGGCGATGACGTGATGACCGCGCCGGTGGAACTCCTGCGCCAGCGCAGCACCGATGCCGCTGGAGCAACCGGTGATCAGAACGTTCTTTGGGGATGTCATCTTGCGATCTCCTTGGTGCAGGGCAAACGTGCTTGTTTCTACTGGGAGCTATTGAATCACAGTTGGTACCAGGGTTCTGCCAAAATTGGTGCCGCCGCCTGGCACATCACCCCTCAGGAAGATCGATGAAGTCCCCAGCATCACTGGATCGCCGCCGCCTGCTCGCATTGCTTGGCGCCGGCGCCAGCGCCCTGTGCCTGCCCGGCAAGGCCTGGAGCCAAGCGCGCCTGAGCAGCAACCCGTTTACCCTGGGCGTGGCCAGCGGCTCGCCCACCGATGATTCGCTGGTCCTGTGGACACGCCTGGCGCCGGGGCGTGAGGAAGCTGCTCGCCTCGGGCATGCCCCTGTCGTGCTGCGCTGGGAGCTTGCTCACGACGAGCAGTTCACCCGCATCGTGCAAAGCGGGCAAGCGCTGGCGGCGCCCGACCTGGCGCACTCGGTGCACGTGCAGGTCACGGGTCTGCAGGCTGATCGATGGTACTTTTACCGCTTCTTGCTTGGTGAGGCCAGCAGCCCGGTCGGGCGCACACGCACTTTCCCCAAGCCAGGGTCCGCGGTCGATCGATTGCGGCTGGCCTATGCATCGTGCCAGAAATGGGAAGACGGCTATTTCACCGCCTGGCGGCACATGCGCCAGGAAAACCTTGACGCGGTGATGTTCCTGGGCGACTACATCTACGAGTATCCCGGCACTGGCAGCAAGCTGCGCGTACCGACTGGCGGCTGGGTATTGACGCTGCACGACTATCGCCGTCGCTACGCCCTCTACAAGGGCGATGCCGATTTGCAGGCGATGCACGCCGCCTGTCCCTGGCTGGTCACCTGGGATGACCATGAAGTGCAGAACGACTACGCC
>JAKANU010000309.1 GCA_021812315.1 Pseudomonadota bacterium | reverse complement strand
GTCCCGTCGGCGTTCATGCGCAGAATATTGCCGCTGGCAACGGTCGTATAGAGCTTGCCATCCTTGGTCACCACGATGTGTTCCGGACCTTCTTCCTTGCCGAGTGAAATCATCCGCAGGCCGGCCAGGCGTGTATTGGCAGCGTGCACGCCGACGTAGCCGGGTGCGACGGGTGCATTCCAGCTAACGGGCTCGATGGGAACCGGCCAAAGGCACAGGTAGGCGGCCAACGCAAGCACGATGACCACGAGTGTCCAAACAATCCTCTTCATGAGTTCTCCTTGATGATTTGTTCGGCCAATGCAGTCATGGAGCGCGTTGTACGGTCATGAGGTGCTATCAATACTGCAGCAGAAAAGTGTTGAAAATTGCGCTGCATCGACTGCCGATAGACCGGATCATAGTGCTGCGCAAGCAGTTCCCCAACCACCGTCGCGACCGACCCACTGCGGACCTTGGCCTGCCAGCGTTGCACCGTTGCCTTGCCACGCAAAGCGCTCAGGACCTGCAAGCGATCGCAAAAATGCTCGGCGTCGTGGACAAAAAAGTCGTAGTCTTCCAGCAGCAGCGCCACGCGCTCGGACTCCGGCAGCACCAGGTGAAGGCAGGCGCTCGCGCGCATCGCCTCGATCAGACTCGGGGGCACCGAAACGTTGCCCACCTTCTTGCTCTCGCTTTCGACAAACACGCAGCGCGAAGGATCAAACTGGCGCAAGGCGTTCCACACCAGCGTATCAAAGTGCTTCTGGCTGGGCTGCACGACCCCCGGGATGGCGCCCAGGACCGAACTGCGGTGACTCGCCAGCGCTTCGAGGTCGAGCACCTGGGCCCCCTGTGCGGCCAGGGCCGCCAGCAGCCGGGTTTTGCCGGAGCCGGTGGTGCCGCAGATCACGCGCCATTGCAAATGCGCGATCAGGCGTGCAATGTCGTGTACGACAGCTGCACGGAAGGCTTTGTAGCCGCCCTCGAGCAAGGTGACGCGAAAGCCGATCTGATCGAGAATCAGCGCCAGGGCCCCGCTGCGCTTGCCTCCGCGCCAGCAATAGGCCAGAGGCTTCCAGTCCTTGGACTTGGAGAGAACCTCACGCTCGATGTGCGCGGCAATGTTGCGCGCGGCAAGGGCCGCGCCGCGCTTCTTCGCCTCAAACGCGTTGACCTGTTTATAGAGCGTGCCAATCGTTTGGCGTTGCAGGTTGTCAAGTGTGGGCCAGTTCACCGCGCCCGGGAGGTGATCCTCGGCAAACTCGGCCTCACTGCGAGCGTCAATCACCGTGTCGAATTCCCGCAGGCAGCCCAGGCTTGTCGCGGCGTCAAGAGTGCGCAGGCTCACTTGAGCAGCTTCCTGAGTTCGGGCCAGACGTTGGCCAACATGATCGGCTGCGCTGCCTCCCTGGGGTGAATGCGGTCGCTTTGAAACATCGATCCGCTTTCGGGGACATCAGCCACGCCTTCGAGCAGGAACGGCACCAGTGCCGTCTTGTTGCTCCGGGCCACCTGGCCAAACAGTGCCGCAAAACGTGCGCCGTAGTCCTGTCCGTAGTTGGGAGGCAGGCGCATGCCCAGCAGCAGCGAGCGCGCCCCCGCCTGCCTGACGGTTTGCGTCATCTCATCGAGATTCGCCTGCGTCGCCTGCAGTGACAGGCCGCGCAGAGCGTCGTTGGCACCCAATTCGATGATCACCACTTTCGGTCGATATTGGGAAAGCAGAGACTTCAGACGTGACCGTCCGCCCGCGGTTGTCTCCCCACTGATGCTGGCGTTGATGACGGTCGCTGCCATATTTTCTGCCCTCAGGCGTTGTTCGAGCAGCGCGACCCAGCCGGTCCCGCGTTTGAGGCCATACTCGGCACTCAGGGAATCACCCAGGACGAGAATCACGCGCGGCGTGGGCGTGGCGGCTCGCGATAACCCGGTGGCGGCGCAGAGTAAGCCGGTCGAGATAAAGTGGCGACGATCAAGGGAAAGCTTCATGCCCGATTCAATCATTTCAGTAGAGCACTTGTCCAAGTCGGTGTTGGACTCCAGCGGCCGAATCGACATTTTGCGCGATATTGACTTTGTGCTCAAAGCGCGCGAGACCGCGGCCATCGTCGGCGCCTCGGGCTCCGGCAAGAGTACTCTGTTGTCGATCATCGCCGGGCTGGACACGCCAACGCGTGGGACGGTGCGCCTGGTGGGCCGCGATCTGTTTGCCATGAGCGAGGATCAGCGCGCGGCACTGCGTGCGCAGCAAATCGGCTTTGTTTTCCAGAGCTTTCAGTTGCTGGGCAATTTGACCGCGCTTGAAAACGTGATGTTACCGTTGGAACTTGCCGATCGGCGTGACGCCCGCCGTGCAGCCACCGAGATGCTGGCTCGTGTCGGACTGTCCGAGAGGCTTGGCCATTACCCCAGGGTGCTCAGTGGTGGCGAGCAGCAGCGCGTGGCGCTGGCACGGGCTTTCGTGGTGCGCCCGGCAGTGCTCCTGGCCGACGAGCCCACCGGCAGTCTGGACTTCGCCACGGGTGAGCGGGTGATGGAACTGATGTTTGATCTGAACCGGGAACTGGGGACCACGCTGGTCTTGGTGACGCACGATAGCGCTATCGCCTCGCGCTGCCAGCGACGAATCATCATTGAGGCTGGCCGTGTGCTCGCGGGTTTGGCGGATGCGGGTAGCATGGAACCCGTTTCACCGCAACCGTTTTGACAAAGTAGGGACTCAGGATATGCAGCAGGCAGAAGACTTTCGCGTCGAATCGCTGGCACTTGCCGAATTGCTTGAACCCTTGGACAAGCTCTGGTACCTCAAGCCGACGCTGTTCAAAGCTTGGACCATCAATGATGTGTTGGGACACTTGCACATGTTCAACGTCGCAGCTCAACGCACGCTCCAAGGCGGGGCCGCTTTTGAGAAATTCTTCACGCCGATTCTGCAAGGATTGGGCAGCGGCCAGACCTTGTTGCAGACCCAATACCCTTGGCTCCAAGGTCTGTCCGGCCGGGCCTTGCTCGATGCTTGGCGTGAGGGCGCGCTGCAGCTCGCCGATGCTTATGCCACGGCTGATCCCAAGCAAAGGGTGAAGTGGGCCGGCCCGGATATGACGACCCTCTCGTGCATCACAGCCCGTCAGATGGAGACCTGGGCCCACAGCCAGGCCGTTTTTGACCTGCTGGGCGTCGAGCGTGTCGAAACGGATCGCGTTCGCAACATTGTCCACCTGGGTGTGCGCACCTTTGGCTGGTCGTTCAAGGTCCGCGGCCAACCGGTGCCCGCCAACGAGCCTTACGTGCGGCTGATTGGCCCTTCTGGTGCACTCTGGGAGTGGGGTGCGGTTCAGTCCGACAACTCGGTCGAAGGCCTGGCGGTCGAGTTTGCCCGTGTCGTGACGCAGGTTCGCAACGTCGCCGATACCGGCCTGCAGCTTAGCGGCTCGGTCGCCCGGCAGTGGATGCAGAATGCACAATGCTTTGCCGGTCCGCCGGAACAACCGCCGGCGCCCGGTGCCCGGCACCGCACGCTTGGGCAGCGGACGTGATCAGGATCGAGTGTTCCTGCA
>JAKANU010000032.1 GCA_021812315.1 Pseudomonadota bacterium | reverse complement strand
CCAGCCCCATGGCCAGCGCCACGGCCATGTATCACAGCGGCAGGAACCCGTTGCACAAAGTCGGCCGCGACAGCGAGGCGGTGGATGTTGTGCGTGGAGAGAAGCGTCGGCGTCTGCACAAGGCGTTTCTGCGCTATCACGACGCCGCCAACTGGCCGTTGCTGCGAGATGCGCTCAAGGCGATGGGCCGCGCCGACCTGATTGGCGGCGGTAAGGGGCATCTGATCCCAAGCTTTCAGCCGCAGGTCGATGGCAATTACCGCAGCCCGCGGCGCAAGAATTCGACACCGGGGCCACGCGCCGGATCAGTGCTGACGCAGCACACCGGCTTGCCGCCGCGGCGCTAGCTGCCGTGTGCGCGTTGCAGCCGGATGTTGGCCGCCAGGCCCCCGGTGGACGAAATGCCCAGACCGAATGCGCCGCCCATGCGCGTGATGGTCTTCTCAACGATGGCCAGCCCGAGGCCGGCCCCGTTGGCTGCGGTGCGCGCCGCCTCGCCGCGAAAAAACGGTGTCGTCAGGCTGGCGAGTTGTTCCTGGGCGACGCCGATGCCGTGGTCGCGCACGCGGATCAGCACGGATTGCCCGCTGGCTCTGGCCGTGATGTGCACGTCGGCAATACCGCTGTCCACGGTCTTGCCGTAGCGCAGCGCGTTTTCCAGCAAATTCGCCAGGACGCGACCCAGCTCGACCTCGTCGGCGAGTACCACCAGATCGTCGTCGAGGCTGAGTCCGACTCGCAGGTCATTGCGCCCCCGCAGGCCAAACAGGCAGTTGTCAATGACCGGCTTCAAGGCGACGCTGCTGAGCCGGGCGCTGCCCGGTCGCGCGTAATCAAGGAACTTGTCAATGATGGCGTCGAGTTGCGCAATGTCCGCAGCCATGTTGGCACGCGCTTCGGCATCCGGGATGCTCAACTCGGTCTCCAGGCGCAGACGCGCCAGCGGCGTGCGCAGATCGTGCGAGATGCCAGCCAGCATCACGGCGCGGTCTTGCTCGATGCTGGCAAGCTTTTGCGTCATGCGGTTGAAGCCGATGTTGACGGCTCTGATTTCACTGGTCGCCACGGTCTCGTCCAGGGCACTGGCTTCAAAGTCGCCTTCGCGCACGCGGCTGGCAGCAAAGGACAGTTGCTTGAGCGGCCGGTTGATCAGGCGTGCAATCAGCGCAGCTCCGGCCAGTGAAAGTGCCGCTGCCGTGAGCAACCAGATCATCCAGGTGCTGCCGGCGGTGCGGTTGAAGCGTGCCCGGTCGGTGCGCATCCAGTAATTGTCGCCATCGATCATGAACCCGACCCACAGCCCCTCGACCTGATTGACGCTGTTGGCCACGACCGTGCCCGGACCGAGTCGGGCCGCCAGCTCAAGCGAGATTCGTCGGCCCAGCGCGTCGGTATCAAAGGGCTCATAGGTATCACCGGGCTCGCGCGGGACGATGCGTACCCCTTCCTGCTCGGTCATGGTCTTGATCAGGGACACGCGCGCGATCGAGTCCGAATGAATCAGCGCGGCGCGGCTCAGATTCACCAGCGAGGCGATCTGTTGCGCGGTCTGGAAGGCACGCGGTTCAAATTCGAGCGCACGCAGGGTCTGCAGCCAGGCCAGAATGCTGCCAATGAGCAGCAGCGCGAGCAGAAAAAAGGTTCGCCAGAACAGGCTCAAGTCCCATCCCGCGGGCCCGCGTCGGGCGGCCGTCTCGCCCTGCAGCGGCACCGCACCGCTCATGGCCGGATCGGGAACTTGTGTAGCGCTCAATCGGCTCAACCCGCGCCGTCTGGAACAAAAACGTAGCCCACACCCCAGACCGTCTGGATGTAGCGCGGCGAGGCCGCATCCACTTCGACGAGCTTGCGCAGTCGCGATATCTGCACGTCCAGGCTGCGGTCAAACGGCTCGAATTCGCGTCCGCGCGCCAACTGCGCGAGCTTTTCGCGCGACAGCGGCTGGCGCGGGTGGCGCACCAGCGCTTTGAGCATGGCGTACTCGCCAGTAGTCAATGGCAGATCCTCATCATCGCGTCGCAAGGTGCGTGCGCCCAGATCGAAGGTGAAGGGACCGAAACTGACCACCTGGTTGTCGCTGGTCGGTGAGCCGGGTGCTTCCTGCACGGGGCGGCGGCGCAGCACCGCGTGAACCCGCGCCAGCAACTCGCGTGGGTTGAACGGCTTGCCAAGGTAGTCATCGGCTCCGACCTCGAGTCCGACAATCCGGTCGACGTCCTCACCTTTGGCGGTCAGCATAATGATCGGCGTGCGGTCGTTGGCACCGCGCAGACGCCGGCAGATCGACAAGCCGTCCTCGCCGGGCATCATCAGGTCGAGCACGATAAGGTCCACGGCCTCGCGCAACAGGATGCGCGTGAGGGCCTTTCCGTCTTCGGCCTGAACGACATCGAAACCTTCTTGTGTCAGATAGCGACGCAGCAGGTCGCGGATGCGCGCGTCATCGTCGACAACCATGATCTTGTCTTTTCTGATAGGAGATTGACTCATGACGGCACCTCAGGAATTTGTAACAAGGCCAATTTTGCAGGCTTGCGATCGGGCGTGGCCAAAATTCCCCATATCGTTGACACTCTGTTACATAACTTGCCGCTGGGTACCAGCGCGCACCGGGCGACTTCGCTATCGGTCGTGATTCTGCGTTATGTTACGCGAATGAAGCAGCAGAAGTTACTTTTGGCGCTGGTGTTGTGGGTCGGTGCCGCGTCGTGCACGCACGCCGATCAGGGACACGCCGAGGCTGCGCCCAGCGCCCAGGAGCGGCGACGTGCGGAACTTCGCGAAGCGCTCAAGAGACCAGCAGAGCGCGACGGTGCGGCCAACGCAAAGACACCAGAGGGTTCTGGCGAGCCGCGTCGCCTGTCCGCGCAGGAGCGCGCGGATTTGCGCCAGCAACTGCGCCAGCAACGGGCCGAGGATGCGCCTGCGCGTCAGTGACGGTCGGTAGCGTCCCTACTACTGCGCGGCCCAGCCGCCGTCCATGTTCCAGGCCACGCCACGCACATTGTTGCCGGCTGCAGAGCAGAAAAATACCGCCAGCGCGCCGAGTTCCTCGGGCGTGGTGAATTGCAGCGAGGGTTCTTTCTCGCCGAGCAGAAGCTTGGTGGCCTCCGCATTCGAGATGCCCAGGGCCGCAGCCTTCGCATCAACCTGTTTTTGCACCAGTGGCGTGAGCACCCAGCCGGGACAGATGGCGTTGCAGGTGATGCCGCTGCTCGCGTTCTCCAGTGCCGTCACCTTGGTCAGACCGACCAGACCATGCTTGGCCGTGACGTAGGCAGACTTTTCCGCCGATGCAACCAGGCCATGCACCGAGGCCACATTGATGATGCGCCCCCAGCCGGCGGCCTGCATGGCCGGCAAGGCCAGGCGCGTCGTGTGAAAGGCGCTACAAAGGTTGATTGCGATGATGGCGTCCCAGCGTTCGACGGCGAAGTTCTCGATGCGTGCCACGTGCTGGATGCCCGCGTTGTTGACCAGGATGTCAACCCGGCCAAACTGGGAGGCTGCAAAGGCCATCATGTCGGCAATTTCACCGGGCTTGCTCATGTCGGCGCCGTGGTAGCTCACCGGCACGCCGTGGCTGGCGATCTGCGCTTTGGGGCCATCGACATCGCCGAAGCCGTTGAGAACGATGCTGGCACCTTGCTCGGCCAGGGCCTTGGCGATGCCCAGTCCGATACCGCTGGTGGAGCCAGTAACCAGGGCTGTCTTGCCTTTCAACATAAGCTTTCTCCTTCAGAAAATGCGCGGCACAGGGATTGAATTAGGATGTGGTGATGGATATGAATTTCACCACGACCGGGCCTGCGCTCAAACACGTATTGTGTTCCGATGCTGACGGCGGCCACCGCATGGCTTACTGGCAGTGGGGCCAGGAGGGAAGTCCACACGTCATCGTTTGCGTGCATGGCCTCTCGCGCCAGGGCCGCGACTTTGATGTTCTGGCGCGAGCGCTTTGCCAGCGATCCGGCGGTGCACTGCGAGTCGTCTGCCCGGACGTTGTCGGTCGTGGTCAAAGCGATTGGCTGAAAGACCCGATGGGCTATCAATTGCCGCTGTATGCGGCTGACATGATGAGCCTGCTCGCGACGCTTGAAGCGCGCACACTGGACTGGGTGGGCACCAGCATGGGTGGCCTGATCGGCATGGCGGTTTGTGCGCTGCAGGCAACTCACGAGGTTGCAAGCATGGGGGCTGCCGCAGCGCCGGGCCGCCCCAAGCAAGGCACGGCCCCCTCGGGGGGCAGCGCGCCACACGAAGTGGCAAGCGTGGGGGCCTCAATACGTCGGTTGGTTCTCAACGATGTCGGGCCGCGCATTCAGTGGCAGGCCTTGCAGCGCATCGGCGAGTATCTTGGCGACACCGGCCGTTTTACCTCGATCGAGCAGGCCGCCCAGGTGCTGTGGGCGGCGTCGCAGACCTTTGGTGCGCATACATCCGAGCAGTGGCTGGCGCTGTCGCGGCCGATGCTCAAGGCGCTCGCAGGCGAGCCGGGCGTGCTGACCTTGCACTATGACCCGGCCATCGCCCAAAGCTTTCGCACGGCCACACCCGAGTCGGTCGCCCAGGGCGAAACGGCCCTGTGGCAGTTGTATGACCGGATCACGGCATCGACCCTGCTGCTGCGCGGCGCGCAGTCCGACCTGCTCAGCGCTGAGACCGCGCAGTTGATGACCCGACGTGGTCCCAAGGCGCGGCTGGTTGAGTTTGCCGATGTCGGCCATGCGCCGACCCTGGTGGCAGGCGAGCAGGTCGACGTCGTGACTTCGTTTCTGTTGCAGGACTGAAGCTGTCGGCGCCTGTCTGATGAAAAGTCTGGGCATTGATCTCAACCCGGCCGCACCGCTGATCGCGGCGACGGCGCAGAGCCTGCCTGAACAGGCCAACGCGCTGGCGCGCGCGCGCGCCTTTGCCGAGCCGCTGCTGGCCGCAGAGACGCTTGACACAGGCGAAAACACGCTCGCGCATGCCGACGCCGTGGCCGAGATCTTGCGCAACGTTGGCGGGTCCCAGGCAATGCAGGCCGCGAGTTATCTGGTCTACGCCTGTGACCATCTGAACAAGCCCCAGGAGGTAATTGCCAAAGGCTTTGGCGACAACTTTGCCGCGCTTGCCATGGAGACGACCAAGCTGGTGCGATTGCAGCGCCAGGCGCGTCAGGCGCAGCGCGCCAGCGCTCGCGCACCCAGCGCCATTCCGATGGCCCGGTCGTCAGCGGCACAAACAGAGAACGTACGCAAGATGCTGCTGGCGTTCTCGCGCGATTTGCGCGTCGTGATGCTGCGTCTGGCCTCGCGTCTGCAAACCCTGCGTTTTTATGCTTCCGCCAAGCTCTCGCCTCCCGAGGACCTGGCGCGTGAGGCCTTGCACGTGTTTGCCCCGCTGGCGAGCCGCCTCGACATCCGCGAAGTCAAGTGGGAGATGGAGGATCTGGCGTTTCGTTTCCTTGAACCCGAGGTGTACCGGCAGGTCGCCGGACTGCTGGATCAGAAGCGCTCCGAGCGCGAGACGCACGTCGAGCAGTTGCGCGCCCGTCTCCAGGCCGAGCTCGCCGCGCAGGGCATCAACGCGGTGGTGCAAGGGCGCCCGAAACACATCTACAGCATCGTCAAGAAGATGCGTGGCAAGTCGCTGGGCTTCGATCAGGTGTATGACCTTCGGGCGTTGCGTATCGTCGTCGGCAGTGTGCCCGATTGCTACGCGGCGCTGAGCTGGGTACACAGCCAGTTCACGCCGGTGACACAGGAGTTTGATGACTACATCGCCAAGCCCAAGGCCAATGGCTACCAGTCGCTGCACACGATCGTGCGCGACGGTGCGCTGCGTCCGATCGAGATCCAGGTGCGCACGCAAGCCATGCATGAGCACGCCGAGCGCGGTGCTGCTGCGCATTGGGCCTACAAGGAGGCCGGTGTCAAAGGTTATGCCGGTGTGTCTGCCAGCGCCAGCTATGACGCCAAGATTGCCGTGCTGCGTCAATTGCTGGCCTGGGAGCGTGATCTCGCGGGCGAACACGGTGCGAGTGCACTCGACGAGCGCATCTATGTCCTGACGCCGGGGGCAGCGATCGTCGAATTGCCGCCAGGGGCAACCGCCGTGGATTTTGCCTACAGCGTGCATACGGATCTGGGGCACCGGTGTCGTGGCGCGCGGCTCGATGGCGTCATGGTGCCGCTCAACACCAAGCTGAAAAGCGGACAGACGGTGGAGATCACGGTGGCCAAGGAAGGTGGACCATCGCGTGATTGGCTCAATCCCGAGCTGGGTTACCTGGTCAGTCACCGCGCCAAGGCCAAGGTGCGTGCCTGGTTCAATGCCCTGGCCCTGCATCAGACCGTGGCCAGGGGCCGTGATTCAGTCGAAAGGCTGCTGCAGCGGCTGGGCAAGACAGCCGTCAAACTCGATGATCTGGCAGGGGAGCTTGGCTTCAATAGCGCCGATGCATTGTTTGAAGTGGTGGGCAAGGACGAGTTCTCTCTGCGCAACATCGAGCAGTTGTTGCGCCCGGCCGAGCCCGCGCCGGCGCAGGAGGAGCAAGCGCTGGTCCGGAAATCGCGCTCGGCGCCGGCCTCGGCCAAGGGCGGTCTGCTGGTGGTGGGTGTCGATTCGCTCATGACGCAACTCGCCAAGTGCTGCAAACCCGCGCCGCCCGATCCGATTTGTGGCTTTGTCACGCGCGGCAAGGGCGTGAGCGTGCACCGTGCCGACTGCTCGAACCTGCGCGAGATGCTGGCGCGCAATGGCGAGCGCGTGATCGAGGTACAGTGGGGACAGTCGCCGCAGTCAGCGGGCGCGCTGTATCCGGTTGATGTCGCTGTGGAGGCGAGCGACCGTCAGGGCTTGCTGCGCGACATCAGTGAGGTCTTCACCAAGGAAAAAATGAACGTGGTCGGCGTGCAGACGCAATCGGTCAAGGGCGCGGCCTGGATGACGTTTACCGTGGAAGTGGCCGAGTCGGGCAACCTCGCGCGGGTGCTGGGCATCGTTGCCGAACTGCGCGGCGTGCGCTCGGCGCGGCGACGCTGAGTCAGAGTTCTGGCGCGAAAGGATCCGATGAACAGCTTTCTATGGCACGATTACGAGACCTTTGGCGCCGACGTCCGGCGCGACCGTCCGGCACAGTTTGCGGCGATCCGCACCGATGCCGAACTCAATGAGATCGGCGAGCCGGTCATGCTCTATTGCCGGCCAGCCAATGACTTCTTGCCTGACCCGCAGGCCTGCCTGATCACCGGCATCACGCCGCAATCGTGCCTGGAGCTGGGCCTTCCGGAGTATCAGTTTGCTGCCCAGGTCGAGCAGGCCCTGTCCGTGCCAGGCACGATTGGCGTGGGTTACAACACGATCCGCTTTGATGACGAGATCACGCGCTTCATGTTCTGGCGCAACCTGATTGACCCGTACGCGCGTGAATGGCAAAACAATTGCGGGCGCTGGGATCTGCTCGACGTGGTGCGCACCGCTTACGCGCTGCGCCCTGAGGGCCTGGTCTGGCCCCACGGCGATGATGGCAGGGCCAGCTTCAAGCTGACGGAGCTGACCGCCGCCAATGGTCTGGCGCATGAGTCCGCGCACGATGCGCTCAGCGACGTGCGCGCCACACTGGGGCTGGCGCGGCTGCTCAAGAACGCGCGACCCAAATTGTTTGATTTCTGTCTTGGTCTGCACAAGAAGGAGCGGGTCGCTGCCGAGTTGGGTTTGCCGTGCACGCAGGCTCAGGCCAAACCGTTTCTGCACATCTCGGGCATGTTCGCAGCGCAGCGCGGTTGCCTGGCGTTGATGTGGCCGCTGGCCACGCACCCGGTC
This sequence comes from Pseudomonadota bacterium, assembly GCA_021812315.1. GTDB lineage: Bacteria > Pseudomonadota > Gammaproteobacteria > Burkholderiales > Burkholderiaceae_C > Rhodoferax. Next base: position 8,246 of record JAKANU010000032.1, on the reverse strand, counting down.
AACAAGAACGAGCTCATCGCCTGGGACCTCGCGCATGACCCGCGTGAACTTGCCGCGATGAATGTCGATGAATTGCGCCTGCGCCTGTTTTCCAAGACCGCAGAGCTACCCGAAGGTCTGACTCGCTTGCCGGTCAAGACCGTGCACTTGAACAAGTCGCCCATGGTGGTGGGCAACTACAAGGCGCTGACCCCGGCATTGGCGCAGCGTTGGGGGTTCGACATTGAGACCATGCTGCAGCACGCGGCGATCGCCCGCGATCTGCCCGACCTGAGTGGCATCTGGTCGCAGGTGTACGCCCGGCCCCCGGCTGTGGCGGTGGATGTGGACGAAGACCTTTACGGCGGCTTCATCGGTAATGCTGACCGGCGCCGACTCAATCACTTGCGAACACTCGCACCGCAGCAGCTCGCGGCAGATCGCAGCGCATTTGACGATCCGCGCTTGCCCGAGCTGGTGTTTCGCTACCGGGCACGCAATTTTCCGCACAGCCTGAGCGCCCAGGAGGCCGTGCGTTGGGAGGCACACCGCGCGGCGCGCTTGTTGGATGCTGAGGGTGGTGGACGCAGCGTGAACGCCTATTTCGCCGAGATTGACCAATTGTCGGAAAGCGTCGACGAGCGCGACGAGGAAATCCTCGGCGCGCTTTACGACTACGCCACGATGATCGCGCCGTCCCGGACCTGACTACTGCGTGCCAAAAATCCGGTCACCAGCGTCGCCCAGGCCGGGCAGGATGTAGCCGTGGCTGTTGAGCTGACGATCGACCGCTGCGGTGTAAATTGCCACATCCGGATGCGTCTTGCGCAGCGTGGCGATGCCTTCCGGGCAGGTCAGCAGGCAGACGAACTTGATCGATTTGGGTTGCAGTACCTTGACCCGACTGATGGCGGCCACGGCGGAGTTGCCGGTGGCGAGCATCGGGTCGACCACCACCACGTCGCGTTCGTGCATGTCCTTGGGCATCTTGAAGTAGTACTCGACGGCCTGCAGGGTCTTGGGATCGCGGTACAGGCCGATATGCCCGACACGGGCGCCCGGCACAACGCTGAGCATGCCGTCGAGAATGCCGGTGCCGGCGCGCAGGATGGATACCAGCACCAGCTTCTTGCCATCGATCATCTTCGCCGTCATCGACTCCAGCGGGGTTTCGATTTCGACGTCCTGCGTTGGCATGTCGCGCGTGACCTCGTAGGCCATCAGCATCGCCAGCTCATTGAGCAGGGTGCGAAAGCTCGTGGTGCTGGCGTCCCTGCGGCGCATCAGTGTCAGCTTGTGCTGCACCAGCGGGTGGTTGATGACGTGCAGCATGGGATCGGCGCTGATTTCAGTTGGCATGTTGTTGCTCTCCGTTTTGCTCTCAGAAGGAAATGTTGGATTGTCGTTGCAGGCGCGCAACGCGGCTAGCGCTTGGAGCCTCCGAATATGCCGCCGAGTACGCCGCGAATGATCTGCCGACCGACTTCGCGACCAATCGAACTGGCTGCGCTCTTGATCAACTGTTCACCGGCGGTGGTTCTGCTGCGCCGCGCGCCGCCGCCAAACAGTGAGCCCAGGCTGTCGAGCAGACCGCCACCACCGGGTCCGGCAGCTGTTGATTCCGCCGCCGGCTGCCTTTGAGTGGGCCCGGCCTGGCTATCGGGCGCCGGCGTTGAAGCGCTCTGGCGTGCTTCAGTGCGACCCTTGATCTTCTCGAACGCTGATTCCCGGTCCAGGGATTTTTCATAGACACCGGCGACGATCGAATTGGCGATCAGGAACTGGCGTTGTTCACTCGTAATGGGCCCGATCTGGCTGGCCGGGGGCAGGACGAAGACGCGTTCGGTGACCCCGGGGCGCCCCTTTTCATCGAGGAAGCTGATCAGGGCTTCGCCCACGGCAAGTTCAGTGATCGCCGTATTGATGTCCAATGCTGGATTGGGCCGCATGGTGTCGGCCGCCGACTTGACAGCCTTTTGGTCGCGTGGTGTGAAGGCGCGCAGGGCGTGCTGCACGCGGTTGCCCAGCTGGGCCAGCACCGAATCGGGAATATCCAGCGGATTTTGCGTGACGAAAAAGACTCCGACACCCTTGGATCTCACCAGGCGCACCACCAGTTCGATGCGCTCGATCAACACCTTTGGCGCATCGGCAAACAGAAGGTGCGCCTCGTCAAAGAAGAACACGATCTTGGGTTGGTCAACATCACCAACTTCCGGCAGTTGTTCGAACAGTTCGCTGAGGAGCCAAAGCAGGAATGTCGCGTACAGGCGCGGCGAGTTGAGCAAGCGGTCGGCGGCGAGCACGTTGACGATGCCGCGTCCCCGAGTGTCGGTTTGCATGAAGTCTGCAATGTTGAGCATGGGCTCACCAAAGAAGGTGTTGCCACCCTGACCTTCGATCTGCATCAGGGCCCGCTGGATGGCGCCAATGCTGGCTGCGCTGATATTGCCGTATTCGGTCGTGAACTCCGAGCCGTTGTCGCCGACCCACTGGCTCATGGCGCGCAGATCCTTCATGTCCAGCAGCAGCAGTCCCTTGTCATCGGCGATCTTGAAGACCAGTTGCAGCACCCCGGCCTGGGTCTCATTGAGGTTGAGCATGCGCGCCAACAGCAATGGCCCGAGGTCACTGATGGTCGCCCGCACCGGGTGCCCCTGCTCACCAAAGACATCCCACAAGGTCGCCGGGAATGCTGCAAATTCAGGAGCGGGTATTGACCTGTCAGCAAGCACTTTCGCCAGTTTTGCCCCCAGGGATCCGGCCTGGGACAGGCCAGTGAGATCGCCTTTGACGTCGGCCAAGAACACCGGCACGCCGAGTCTTGAGAAGCCCTCGGCCATGGTTTGCAGTGTGATGGTCTTGCCGGTTCCGGTGGCTCCGGTAATCAGCCCATGGCGATTCGCCTTGTCGGGCCGCAGGACGCATCGAACGTCGCCGCGCTGAGCGATCAGGATCGGTTCAGCCATCAATCCCTCCAAAAGTACAATTCATCCCGATAGAGTAACGAACTTTTGAAGGATTTCGCGTGGCAGGACACAGTAAATGGGCGAATATTCAGCATCGCAAGGGCCGTCAGGACGAAAAACGCGGCAAGATCTGGACCCGCATCATCCGTGAGATCACCGTGGCCGCGCGTGCCGGTGGAGGCGATCTGGCCACCAATCCGCGCTTGCGTCTGGCAGTGGATCGGGCCAAGGCGGCGAACATGCCTGCTGATCGTGTCAAGTACAACATTGACAAAGCCACCGGCAATCAGGAGGGCGTGACCTACGAGGAAATCCGGTATGAGGGCTACGGGATTGGCGGCGCGGCCATCATCGTGGACACCATGACCGACAACCGGGTGCGTACCGTCGCCGAGGTGCGCCACGCCTTCAGCAAGTATGGAGGCAACATGGGAACCGAGGGGTCGGTGGCTTTTCAGTTCACGCATTGCGGCCAACTCGTATTTGCACCTGGAACCAGCGAAGACAAGGTGATGGAGGTGGCTCTGGAAGCTGGCGCACAGGACGTCATCATGGACGACGAGGGTGCCATCGAGGTGTTGACTGATGTCGGCGATTTTGAAGCGGTTCGTGATGCCCTTGTGCAGGCGGGCTTGACCTCGGAGGTCGCCGGGGTCACCATGCGGGCACAGAACCCGATCGAACTGGTCGGGGAAGATGGCGCACGCATGCAGAAACTGCTCGATGCCCTCGAGGAGCTCGACGACGTGCAGGAGATCTATCACAACGCCGAAATTGACGGCGCCGTGTTATGAAAGTTCTGGTGATTGGCGGCGGTGGACGTGAACATGCGCTGGCCTGGAAGCTGGCGCAGTCGCCCAGGGTACACAAGGTTTATGTGGCGCCGGGAAATGGCGGAACCGCCGGTGATGCGCGGCTTGAAAACATTGCGCTGCAGGGTGAGAGCGAGTTGCGCCAATGGGCTCTGGAAAACAAGATTGCGTTGACGGTGGTGGGTCCGGAAGCACCGTTGGCACGTGGCGTGGTCGACGAGTTTCGCCGTTTCGGATTGCGCGTGTTCGGACCAACCCGGGGGGCGGCACAGCTGGAAAGCTCCAAGGTTTTTTCGAAGGCCTTCATGAAACGCCATGGCATACCGACGGCGGCGTACGATTCATTCTCCGATCCGGCCCTGGCGCATGCCTACATCGACCGGGTGGGGGCGCCGATCGTGGTCAAGGCCGATGGTCTTGCCGCAGGCAAGGGGGTCGTGGTGGCCCTGCAAGCCAGCGAGGCGCACGCCGCGGTGGACTACATGTTGCAAGACAGCGCGCCTGGTGTGGCGCACAACGAGGGTGGCGCTCGGGTGGTCATTGAAGAGCTCTTGACGGGCGAGGAGGCCAGCTTCATCGTCATGTGTGACGGCAAGAACGTGTTGCCGCTGGCCACCAGCCAGGACCACAAGCGACTGCTCGACGGCGATCTCGGGCCCAACACGGGTGGAATGGGAGCTTACTCGCCGGCAGCCGTGGTGACGCCCGCGGTGCACGCCCGCACGATGCGCGAAATCATCCTGCCGACGATTCGCGGCATGGAGAAGGAGGGGATCGCGTTCACCGGTTTCCTGTACGCCGGGTTGATGATTGATGGCAGCGGGCATCCGAAGACCCTGGAGTTCAATTGCCGGCTGGGGGACCCCGAGGCGCAGCCGATCCTGATGCGCCTGAAGACCGATCTTCTGGAGGTGCTGCTGGCCGCGACGGAGCCCGGCGCGCACGGGCGGCTCGATGAAATCGAGTTGCAGTGGGATCGGCGCACTGCCCTGGGGGTGGTGCTGGCGGCGCATGGCTATCCCTTGCGCCCGCGTCGCGGTGATGTTGTTGATCGCTTGCCGGCCGATGTAGAGGATGTGGTCGTCTTCCATGCCGGTACCGCGGTGGCGGATGATCGGGTCGTGACGGCTGGCGGCCGGGTGTTGTGTGTGACCGCACTCGGCGACAACGTGCGCCAGGCACAACAGCGCGCGTACGAGGTGGCCAGACTGATTCATTTTGACGGCATGCAGTACCGCGGTGACATCGGGCACCGTGCGGCCAAAATCTGATTCCTGCGCATGGCCCCAGACGACTATCCAGGTCCCCATCCGGTGCGGTTTGTCGGCAGCACCGCGTTTCGGGCGGCTCTGGCCGCGTTTGGATGGAGCGTGCGCTTTGACGGGCTGCCCACCAAGCAGGGCGTGTTTGCCATCTATCCGCACACCAGCAACTGGGATGTGGTGATCTTGTTCTCGGCAAAGTGGGCCCTGGGCATACCGGTATCGTTCTGGGCGAAGGACGCCTTGTTTCGGATTCCCCTGTTCTCAGCCTGGCTGCGTTGGATCGGCGGCATACCCGTGAACCGGACCTCGCCGCACGGCGTCGTGGGACAGGCGGTTGCACAGTTTGCCCGGGCGCGGGTGGATGATCGGCTGCTGTGGTTGGCGCTTACGCCAGAGGGCACGCGAAAGCGCCTGGCCGGCTGGCGTAGCGGTTTCTACCAGACGGTCCTGCAGACTGGAGTGCCGCTCGGGTTGGTGAGTCTGGATTATGGGCGCCGGGAGGTCTGTGTCACGCGCTTCGTGCAGCTTGGGGGCAACCCGGCGGTGGATTTTCCGCGCATCGCGCGTGCCTTCGAGGGGGTGGTGGGCCGCTTCGCGCAAAACGCCTCACCCATTTGTCTGCTCGACCCGGCCGTGCCTCGAAGCGAAACCGTGGTGAGGTGAACATGAACTCGGATGATCGCAAAGTTGAAGGCGTGCGCGCGTTCTTGCAGGCCTTGCAATCACGCATAACCTCGGCCGTAACGGCAGTCGATGGTTCGGCGTTCACGGTCGATGCCTGGAGCAAGGCTGCCGGAGAACCCCTGCAGGGCAACGGCATCACGCAGATACTCGAAGGGGGGCCGGTGTTTGAGCGCGCGGGCTGCGGCTTTTCGCACGTGCGCGGGCCGCGCTTGCCACCCTCGGCGACGCAGCATCGTCCGGAACTCGCCGGCGCGCCGTTTGAGGCGATGGGCGTTTCGTTGGTATTTCATCCACGCAATCCCTACGTACCGACCGTGCACATGAACGTGCGCATGCTCGCGGCGAGCCCTGCACGGGGCGAACAGGTTTGCTGGTTCGGTGGCGGCATGGACCTCACGCCGTACTATGGCTTTGACGAAGATGCGGTGCATTTTCACGCCACTTGCAAGGCGGCATTGGCGCCTTTTGGTCCGGACAAATACCCGCGCTTCAAGACCTGGTGCGACGAGTATTTCTTCCTCAAACACCGCAACGAGCAGCGCGGCGTCGGCGGCATCTTCTTCGATGATTTCGCCGAACTCGGCTTCGCCCAGAGTCTGGCGATGATGCAGAGCGTTGGGGACTCCTTTCTGGGCGCCTACCTGCCGATTCTCGAGCGCCGCAAGGACACAGCGTACGGGTCGCGCGAAAGGGACTTTCAGCTCTACCGGCGTGGACGCTACGTCGAGTTCAATCTGGTCTGGGACCGCGGCACACACTTTGGATTGCAGTCAGGAGGGCGCACCGAGTCCATCCTGCTGTCCATGCCACCGCTGGCGAGTTGGTCCTATCAGAACGTTCCTGAGTCGGGCACCCCTGAAGCGGCCCTGTATGAGCGGTTCCTGGTGCGCCGGGACTGGGTTTGAATTGAAACGAATTGGTGTCTTCGGCGGTGCTTTTGACCCTCCGCACGCGGCGCACGTTGCTCTGGCGCGGGTCGCTGTGGCCGAGCTGGAACTCGACGAGTTGCACGTGGTGCCGACCGGACAGGCTTGGCACAAGCAGCGCCCCTTGAGTCCCGCCAAGCATCGTCTGGCGATGGCGAGGCTGGCCTTTGTCGGCGTGGAGCGAGTGCTCGTCGATACCTGCGAGATCGAGCGCGCGGGCCCGAGCTACAGCGTGCAGACCTTGAGCGAACTGAAGGCGCAGCACCCGCAGGCGGATTTGTTCATGGTGCTTGGCGAAGATCAGGCGCGCGCGCTTCCGAGCTGGAAGCAATGGCAGGAGATTCTCCGTTTTGCTATAATTTGTGTAGCTGAACGCGTAGGTTCTACGGGCACTGTGGAAGAGTTTGTAGCTCCAAAAGGGTATGAATCGCGATTTCGCCGGCTGCCCATGCCCACCATGTCGGTGAGCGCCACCGAGATCCGCGCCCGAATTGCGGCGAGACAGGGCCTTGCCCCACTGGTTTTTGACTCCGTTGCGCGTTATATTGACAACCACCACCTTTATCAGACTGCTTGATGACTACAACACCTCGTGCCAAAAGAGAAATCCAGAAACTTCAGCGGGCCATCGTCGATGGTCTTGAAGCGGTCAAGGCCCAGGATATAGTCGTCTTCGATACCGAACATCTCTCAAGCCTTTTCGAGCGCATTGTCATTGCCTCGGGTGCCTCCAACCGCCAGACCCGCGCATTGGCGACCAGCGTGCGCGAGGCGGTGTGCGAGGCTGGATTTCCCAAGCCGCGCCTTGAGGGCGAGACCAACGGCGAATGGATTATTGTGGATTGCAGTCAGGCGGTGGTGCACATCATGCAGCCGAGTTTTCGCCAGTACTACAAACTCGAGGAATTGTGGGGCGAAAAGCCGGTACGACTCAAGTTCGGTGCTGCCAAGCCCGAGCTCGCCGAGTCTGGCAGCCCGTCCAAGGACAGCAAGCCCAGGCCCAAAGCGGCAACCAGCCTGCGCCGCTCGAACGCGGCAAAGACCGGGGTGCGCGAGGCCTTTCCGTCCAAAGCTCAAGAGCGGAAGGCCAAGAACAAGCCCGCACAAGCAAGGGTGACTGCCCCGAAGACGCCGGTCAAGGTGGCAGCCAAGAAAGTTCCGGTGCGCAGGAAGCTGGCGTCCAAAGGCTGAAAGGGCGCGCCGGTGAGGCTGGTAGTAGTTGCCGTTGGTCAACGTCAACCCGGCTGGGCTCAGGCAGCGTGGGACGACTATGCCAAGCGGTTTTCCGGCGACCTCCGAATCGAGCTCAAGGCAGTCAAGGCGACGCCGCGAGGTTCGATGTCCTCGTCCGTGCTGCGGAGCAGCGAACGAACGCGAATTGAAGCGGCCCTGCCCAAAGGCGCTCGCGTAGTGGCCCTGGACGAAGCGGGCAGTAGGATGACGACATTGACATTGGCACGCTGCCTGCAGCGCTGGCAATTGGCTGGCGATGATGTGGCTCTGGTGATCGGTGGGGCGGACGGCCTGGATCCGGCATTCAAGCAAGCCGCGCATGAGTGCCTGCGACTCTCCGATCTGACCCTGCCGCACGCCCTGGCTCGGGTGCAGATC
>JAKANU010000308.1 GCA_021812315.1 Pseudomonadota bacterium | reverse complement strand
CGTTCAGCAGACCTTGCGCATGATGGGTGTGCAGCCCGACGTCGCAGTCAAGCCGCAGATCGTCGCCCAGGCGCCGCAGGAGAGTCTTTGATGCGCGAACTCTCGACGCCCGAAGAAGCTGCCCGGTGGTTTCGGCAACGCGTCAGCGGTACCCTGCAGGCCGACAGTCGCGACCTCGGTCCCGGCGACGGATTCATCGCCTGGCCTGGCGCCGCGCGTGATGCCAGAGCTTATGTCGGTGCGGCACTCGAGCGTGGCGCAAGTGCCTGTCTGGTCGAATCCACGGGCGTCGACAGCTACAAGTTTGATAGCGAGAAGATTGCGTCATACAGCGGACTCAAGGCCGCCAGCGGGCCCATTGCCGCAGCCTATTTTGACCACCCGAGCCGCGCCCTCAAATTGCTCGCCGTCACGGGCACCAATGGCAAGACATCGAGCGCCTGGTGGCTGGCGCAGGCGCTGTCGAATTTGAAACTTGCCGATCCGCTGCCATGCGCTTTTGTTGGCACCCTGGGCATGGGCTTGGTGCCTGAAGTGTTGAGTACGGGCATGACGACACCGGACCCGGTCATGCTGCAGCGCGCACTGGGTGGCTGGCTGGCGTGCGGCGTGCAGGCCTGCGCGATGGAGGTCTCGTCGATTGGCCTGCAGGAACATCGGCTCGACGGCGCACACATCGACACCGCCATCTTTACCAATCTGACGCAGGATCATCTCGACTACCACGGCAGCATGGCCGCGTACTGGGGGACCAAGCAGCGCTTGTTCGCCTGGCCGGGCCTGCGCAGCGCCGTCGTCAACATCGATGATGCGCACGGCGCCGAACTGGCCAGCGCCTTGCGCGATCGCCTGCCCGATCTCTGGAGCGTGTCGTCCCGAAGCGCGGCGCGCTTGCGTGCCAGGGACATTCGCTACGCCGACGGGGGTCTGTGTTTTCAGGTTTGCGAGGGCGGTGACGGCCCGACACTGCAGACCCGACTGATTGGTGATTACAACGTCAGCAATCTGCTTGGTGTCGTTGCGGTCATGCGTTCACTGGGAGTGTCGCTGGCGGCGGCGACGGCAGCTTGCGCCGACCTGCTGCCCGTGCCCGGTCGCATGCAGTGCTATGGCCAGACCGGTCAAACGCTGGTGGCGGTCGACTACGCCCATACGCCCGACGCACTGTCGCATGCCCTCGCAGCCTTGCGCCCGCTCGCCGATCAGCGAGGCGGGCAACTCTGGTGCGTTTTCGGCTGCGGTGGCGAGCGCGACGCGCTCAAGCGCCCGCTGATGGGCGCGGTGGCGGCAAGCCAGGCTGACCGCGTGGTGGTGACCAGCGACAACCCGCGTGGCGAGAGGCCGCAAGCCATCATCGACGCGATCCTGCCGGGTCTGGGTGCTCACCCGTCGGTCAGTGTGCAGGCCGACCGGGCACTCGCCATAGCCCACACGCTGGCGCAGGCGCCGGTGTGCGACGTGGTGCTGATTGCCGGCAAGGGCCATGAAGCGTATCAGGAAGTGGCGGGCCAGCGTCTGCCATTTTCCGACGCCGATCACGTGTGCCGGGCGCTGGCCTTGCGCCAGCCTGCGCCGCAGCAAGCGGGGGTTATCTCGTGAGCACCATGACCAGCCTGCAACAGGTCCGCCAGTGGCTCGGTGCGCCGACCTTGATTGGTAGCGCTGAGGTCAAATTCACTCGCGTGCATACCGACAGCCGAAGCGTCGAGCCAGGCGACCTGTTCGTGGCACTGCGGGGCGAGCGATTTGATGCCAGCCGTTTCCTGGATCAGGCAGCGAGCCGTGGCGCAGTTGCGGTTATCTGCCAGCCCGAGGGCGAGCAGCGATTGCGCAGCGCGGGTTTGCCCGGTGTGTTGGTGACCGACACCAGACTGGCGCTGGCGGCGCTGGCCCGTGCCTGGCGCGCGCAGTTCGATTTGCCGCTGATTGCGGTGACCGGCAGCAACGGCAAGACCACCGTGACGCAGATGATTGCGGCGATCCTTCATGCATTCAAGCCGCAGGCCGCCTTGGCAACGCGTGGCAACTTCAACAACGATATCGGCGTGCCGCTGACCTTGCTGCGCTTGCGCGCGGAGCATGAAATCGCGGTGCTGGAACTGGGCATGAATCACCCCGGCGAAATTGCCGTACTTGCGGCGCTGGCGCTGCCCAGCGTCGCGCTGGTCAACAACGCGCAGCGCGAGCACATGGAGTTCATGGCCACGGTGGAGGCGGTGGCGCTGGAAAATGCCGCGGTCATCAGTGCGCTTGGCGCCAGCGGCGTGGCGGTATTTCCAGCCGATGATGCGTTCAGCGCCACCTGGCAGCAGCTTGCCGGATCGCGTTCTCAGTGGCGCTTTGGTCTGGACATCGAAGTCGCTTCAGCGGCGCTACCGGTACGCGCAGCGGGAGATCGACCCGAGGTGCTGTGCACGCGGGCCAACCGCGTGGGTGCTGCCTGGCAGGTCAGCGCTGCCACCCCCTGCGGTGATCTGCGCTATACCCTGCACGCCCCGGGTCTGCACAACCTCAGGAATTCCCTGGCGGCGGCGGCCTGCGCACTGGCCGCCGGCGTGCCCCTGCAGCACGTTGCGCTCGGTCTGGGCCAGTTCCGGCCGGTGGCGGGCCGCTCGCGCAGCACGCTGCTGCAGCATGGCGGGCGCAGCATCACGCTGGTCGATGACAGCTACAACGCCAATCCGGATTCGGTGCAAGCGGCGATTGCCCTGCTCGCCGCCCTGCCGGCACCGCGACTGCTGGTCCTCGGTGACATGGGCGAGGTGGGCCAGGAGTCGGCACGCTATCACGCCGAGGCACTGCAGCAGGCCACCCAGCAAGACATACAGAAAGTGCTGGTAACGGGCTCTGCATTTACACAGGCCGCTACGAAAGTTGTAGCGGTTGAATGTCACGCGACGCTCCAGGCGCTGATCGACGCGGTACTGGCCGAATTGCCTGGCGTGGCCAGCGTGCTGGTCAAGGGCTCGCGCTTCATGAAGATGGAACAGGTGGTGCAGGCACTGGTGGCGCAGCACGGGGAGGCGGCATGTTGATCTGGTTGGCCCAGTGGTTGCAGTCGCACGGCAGCGAGTTCGGCTATTTCCGTGTCTTCCAGTATCTGACCTTCCGTGCCGTGATGGCGGCCATGACGGCGCTGTTGCTCGGCCTGGTGGCCGGACCCCGCGTGATCACGCGGCTGGCCGAGCTCAAGATCGGGCAGCCGATACGCGATTACGCGATGGCGTCGCACCTGAGCAAGAGCGGTACGCCGACCATGGGGGGCGTGCTGATCTTGCTGTGCATCGCCTTTTCCACCCTGCTGTGGGCCGATCTGTCGAATCGCTTCGTTTGGATCGTGCTGCTGGTGACGCTTGGCTTTGGCGCGGTCGGCTGGGTCGACGACTGGCGCAAGGTCGTGCACAAGGATCCGGAGGGCATGCGTTCACGCGACAAGTACCTCTGGCAATCAGTGATCGGTCTGCTCGCCGCGCTGTACCTGGTGTTCAGCATTTCCGAGAACTCGAACCTGCGCGTGCTCGAGCTGTTCTTCAAATGGGTGCAGTCGGGCTTTG
>JAKANU010000307.1:2269-3566 GCA_021812315.1 Pseudomonadota bacterium | reverse complement strand
TCCGATCTCCTGCTCGAAGACAGCCCCCAGGGCCTGCTGCTGCGCTTTGAAGTGCAAGACAGCGGCATCGGCATCGCCGCCGAACACCTCGGACACCTGTTTCACGCCTTCGAGCAGGCCGACGCCTCGACCACGCGCAAGTACGGCGGCACCGGCCTGGGCCTGGTGATCACCCGGCGCATGGCCGAACTCATGGGCGGGGAGGTCGGTGTCGACAGCCAGCTGGGGGTGGGCAGCACCTTCTGGTTTACTGCCAGGCTGGCCCGCGGACACGGCCCCATGCCCAAGCAGGAGCGCACGCACCACGGCCATACCGAGGACGCCCAGGCCCGGCTGCAACAGCACTGGAGCGGCGCACACATCCTGCTGGTCGAGGACAACGAGATCAACCGCGAGGTGGCCCTGGAGATGCTGCACGGCGCGGGCCTGCAGGTCGATACCGCCCAGGACGGCGCGCAGGCGCTACAGATGGCACAGGAGCACGACTACGCGCTGATCCTGATGGATATGCAGATGCCGGTGATGAGCGGGCTGGAAGCCACACGCGCCATCCGCGCCCTGCCCAGCCGTGCCAGTACACCGATCCTGGCGATGACGGCCAATGCCTTCGAGGGTGACCGCCTGGCCTGCGAAGAGGCCGGGATGAATGACTTTCTGACCAAGCCGGTGGCCCCCGAGGCGCTGTACCAGGCCTTGCTGGCATGGCTGCCCATGGCCAGCGCAGCGCAAGCCCAGGACCCGGGCCAGCACACCCGGCCGAGCCTGGCAGTGCCAGGCACCACGGCGCAGCCCAGGCCAGCAGCCCCGGGCGAGTCGGCGGTGCCAGCGGGCTTGCGCACGCTCGCCGGTGTGGATGTCGCTACCGGCCTGGCGGCGCTGCGTGGCAATGCCGGGAAGTACCTGGATCTGTTGGCGCGCTTTGTCGAGTCCAGCCTGGACGCTTTGCTCGGAGTCGATGCGGGCCAGGCGGCTGCGGTGCAGGCGCTGGCGCATACGCTCAAGGGAACTGCGGGCACGCTCGGGCTGGTGAGAATCGCCGCCAGCGCCGCCGCGCTCGAGCAGCAATTGCGCACCGGCACCGAGCCGGCGAGCGCGCAACAGCTCCAGGCTGCGCTGCAGGCGATTCACGCGACCTTGATCGAGCTGGCTGCGACGCTGCCGCCACCCGACTCCGCGCCCCGGCCCGGCGCGGTGCATCTGGATCCGGCCCAGTTGCAAGACTTGCTCACCGAGCTCGATGGCTTGCTCGAGCGCAGCGATACGCATGCGCTGGAACTGCTCGAGCAGCACGCGGGCT
>JAKANU010000307.1:0-2259 GCA_021812315.1 Pseudomonadota bacterium | reverse complement strand
GGGCTCGCTGGCGGCCAGTCTGGGCCAGCGTGCCAGCGAGCTGCGCAAGCGCGTGCTGGAGTTTGATTTCGAGGCAGCTCGGGCGCTGCTTGAGGATTTGAGGCAAAACAGCCTGTAACGCCCGTGCAGCTTGCTTGAGCAGCTATTAATTACGTAGCAATCTGGAATTCAATGCGGTCTGCGGCGCTGTAGCATAGAAAGCGCTTGTTCGTGGCGCGGCCAATCGTGCACAGTTGCAGGCGCTGGGCAAGCTCCAGCCCCATCTGCGTGATGCCGCTGCGCGAGATGAGGATCGGCACGCCCATCTGCGCCGACTTGATCACCATCTCGCTGGTCAGACGCCCGGTGGTGTAGAACACCTTGTCGCTACCAGCCATGGTGCTCGCCGCAGCGCCGGGCAGCCCCAAGCAAGGCACGGCCCCCTCGGGGGGCAGCGCAGCACACGAAGTGGCGAGCGTGGGGGCTTCATCCTGCATCCACATCCACCCGGCAATCGTGTCGATGGCGTTGTGGCGGCCCACGTCTTCGACAAAGATCAACATCTCCTGGCCACGAAACAGGGCGCAGCCGTGCACCGATCCGGCTGACTTGTACGTGCTCTCCTGCAGGCGCATGGTGTTGACGATGCCGTACAGATCAGCCTGCGACAGCGTCGCTGGCGGCAACACCAGGTCCGCAAGGTCGTCCATCAGGTCGCCAAACATGCTGCCTTGCCCGCAGCCAGTGGTCACCACCCGACGCGCTGTGCGTGAACGCAGGTCAGACAGTCCACGGCGGGTCTTGACGGCTGCAGCACCGACATCCCAGTCGACGCTGACCGACTCGATTTCGTCGAGCGTGCGCACCAGGCGCTGGTTGCGCAGAAATCCGAGCACCAGCAGCTCAGGCTGCGCGCCCAGGGTCATCAGGGTAACCAGTTCGCGCCGGTCGACATACACGGTCAGCGCACGCTCGGCCGGTATCGAGACGCATTCGGTCTGGCCGTGCTCATTGAGCGCGCTGGTCTCGCGCGTCAGCGGCGCACGCGCCTGCGTCAGGTGCGGCCGCAGCAAAGCGCTCAGGGCTTCTTGGCCGGCGCCGCGGCGTTCGCAGCAGTGGCCGGCGCAGGCGTTGCCGGTGTCGCTACAAACGGGCCGGGATCGGCGCAGGTGCCGGCGACTGCCTTGGTCTTTTTCACATGTGCGGCGACGCGGTCCTGTGCCTTGCACAGGTGGAAGGCGTCAACTTTGGCGGACCATGCGGCCTTCGCCGCAGCCTCGGCAGCCTTGGCCTTGGCTTCGTCGGAGAGCGGCGGCAACTTGGCCAGCGCCGCAGCGCCGACGAGCATAGCCAAGGAACCGAACAGGATGTTTTGCAGATTGATTTTCATACGCACTTTCTCAGGCCTGAAGCACTTGAGCCGGCGCACTGGCAGCGGAGCGCTGTGCCGGCGTCTTGCCGCTCTTGATGTCGTCAAGCCAGAGCTCATGATGCGCACGCGCCCAGGCTTCGTCGACGTAACCGGTTTTCATGCCTTCGTAAGCGCCCTTGGTGCCCAGCGTACCCATGTAGATATGGCCCAGGAACATGCACAGCATGATGATGTTGGAGACGGCATGCACCATGTGCGCAATCTGCATGGTACTGCGCTCGTAGCTCAGGCCGGGCACCAGTTTGTCCATCACCAGCCCGGAGCCGACGACAATGACACCGAGGCCGAGCACGCCGACCCAGTAAGTGAACTTCTCGCCGGCATTGAAACGCCCGGACTTGATTTCCTTGCCGCTGAACAGGCCGCCGGCCTTGAGCATCCACTCCAGGTCACCCTTGACCGGCATGTTGTCACGCATGAAGGTCACGATGACGATCAGCAGCGAGACGGCAAACAGCGGTCCGGCAAAGTTGTGCGCGTTCTTCAGAACATAAGTCAGCCAGCCAAACAGGGTGCTGCCGATGACCGGCAGGATGAAGAACTTGCCAAATGCCATGACCAGCCCGGAGACCGCCAACACGACAAACGCCATCGCATTGGCCCAGTGCGCGGAGCGCTCCAACGCCGAAAAGCGCTCGATCATGCGTCCGGTGGGCTCGTCATGCACCTTGATCGGGCCGATGCGCCAGTGAAACAGTGCCATCGCCCCGAGCAGGATCAGAATCAGCGAACCGCCGTAGGGAATGATCCAGTTGTTGCGCACCTGGCGCCAGGCCTCACCGGCATTGGTCAGGCGCGAGCCCGGGTACTGCACAAAAGGCTGAATCAGGTTGCCGGCCTCGGGGGTG
>JAKANU010000306.1 GCA_021812315.1 Pseudomonadota bacterium | reverse complement strand
GCGCCTGATCTTCTGGCTGGTCGCCGTTTCGCTGCTCGCTCTGCTCGCCGTACCCTGGTTCGCTCCTCTGTTCTATTGAAAGCTTATTCCCATGCGCAACCTGCTCGCCGCCATATTGCTCGCCCTGCCGCTCGCCGCCCTTGCGGCGAAAGCGCAAACCGTCGTTCTCGACGTTCAGAACATGACCTGCGAAGTCTGTCCGATCACGGTCAGGAAGGCGCTGGACAGGGTGCCGGGCGTGGCCGCTGTGAAGGTCGATTTCGACAAGAAGACCGCTACGGTGAAATTCGACCCGGACCGGGCCAATGTCGCGACGCTGGTCAAGGCCACGACCAATGCCGGCTACCCTTCATCCGCGCACAAGTGAACCCCGGATGAACGCCGTCGTTCTCGAGTCCGTGCTGACCTGCCCGAAATGCGGTTTCGCCAAACAGGAAACCATGCCTACGGACGCCTGCCAGTTTTTCTACGCATGCAGCAACTGCGGATCCGTGCTGCGCCCCAAGCACGGTGACTGCTGCGTGTTCTGCTCCTACGGCTCGGTGAAATGTCCGCCGATGCAGCACAGCGGCTGCTGTTCTCCCGCCTGATCGCCGGCCCGCTGAGGCCTCGATCGATAGTTCGGACGTTTGGGCCGCGCCGATCCGGCGTAGATGTAACCCAGCGGCCGCGGCCCTTTGGCGTATTCGACTGTCAACTCCGCGATATGGAAACCTGCCGTACCGATCAACCCGTCCATTTTCCGGTCAAGATTGCAGCCTCCGGCTATCCTCTTCCACACCGGGTTGCAACGATGCTGCCAGCGTTGTACCGACCGGTCGGGGGCCAGACCGTGCTCCGCGAACAGCAGCCGGCCCGTAGGCCTGAGCACGCGCCGCATCTCCCGCAGCGCCACAAGCGGATCGGCAATCGTGCACACGGTGAACGTGGTGACGACGGTGTCGACACAATGGCCATCGATCGGAATCGCCTCGCCCAGGCACGTGAAGAATTCCACTGAAAACGGCATCGACTTTGCTCTCTCGCTTCCGCCTGTATGTGAAATGCCGCAAATCAAGCACTGGCGCGCGTTTCCGGCCGATTAGCATCTGAATTTACCCACACTACTTCACGAAGACCCAAAAAAATGAATACCGGCGCTGGCCGTCCTTCACTTCGTTGCAGCCCTGCAGCTCGGATGTGCGCCCACGGCGCCTTCTGCATGCAACTTTTTAAAACAAGATCGGGCAAATAGGTGCGGCTCGAACCGTAAGCGGTTAAATTTAGCGCCGCGGCGAGGTGCGGCAAGTGATTTTTTGCCGACAAGGAGAGCAGCTATGTGGAGTTACCTGGGCAACTATGACGCCGGTTGGGGCTTAATGGGATTCGGCATGATCGGCATGTCGCTGTTCTGGATTCTTCTTATCGTCGCCATCGTGGTGTTGGTGAAGGGCGCGTGGCGGTCGGACACGTCCGTCGGGCGGCCCCGGGAGAAGACTGCGCTTGACATCCTCAAGGAGCGCTACGCCCGCGGCGAGATCGAGACGGAAGAGTTCGGGCAGAAAAGACACGACCTCGCCGCCTGATCGTGCGCGCGATGCGTGCCCGATGACCGGAGTCGCAGACGCTCTCCGTTCCAGTCAGTGCCTTCTTGGCACAGTGATTGGCAAACTTGGCACTTCGATGCAGGCATGCGCAACTGAAATTCCTCCCGCCGGCAACAAGGCGGTTAGCATAGGCAGTGCTCGTTTCTTGGCAATCATATTCATCTCCCAGATCGCTAGAGTTCAACGGCGTTCACATGATTTCCTATCCCGCTACGCCCGCTAAGCCTGCGTAGACACCGAACCCCGCGGTCAGCGCGATGATGAGCGCCACCACTACTGCGTAGCCGCCGCGTAGCCGATGGGGCATGGGCAGGCGGCGCGCAAGCAAGTACAGAAAACCCAGCACGATCGGCAACAGCAAGGCGTTCATCACCTGTACGCCGACGCTGAGATTAACGAGATTGACACCGGAGGCAACGAGCAGGCCGCCGGCTGCCAATGACACCGTGTAGCAACCATAGAACCATGGCGCCTCACTTGGCGCATATTCCAGCGAATGCTTTACGCCCAGCACTTCGCCCAAGCTGCGCGCGGCGGTCAGCGTCACCACGATAGTCGCTACCAGCGCCGAGCCGGTCATGCCCAGCCCGAATAGCAGCTTGCCCGTGGCCACGCCCACATATGGCGTGATCGCCTGGGCGATCTGCTGTACCGTATCGAGCGCGGCATGGGTATCGGCCCGGCCCAATGTTGCGGCCACGGCGACCAGCACGCTGGCCATAATCACCTGCGTGATAAGGGCGCCGAACGCCGTGTCCCACCGCGCCGCCGGCAAGTCGTCGGTGGTCAGCTTCTTCTCCACCACTGCGGACTGCTGGTAAAACACCATCCACGGCATGATCACCGCGCCGATATTGGCGGCTACCAGGTACAGATATTTCGGCTCGCGCCATGGAATGCTCAACGCGCCCGACATCATGGCCGTTGCCTGCGGCTGGGCTTTCCACGCCACCAGCAGGAACACCAGTTCGAAAGCGCCAATGGCCATCGCGATCCGCTCGACCGACACATACGAGCCGGTATAGGCCATGAGCGTCAACCCACCGACGACGACTGTCATCGTGACCCACGACGGCACACCGAACAGCAATCCCACCCCGGCCAGGCCACTTAGCTCGCTCAACAGTGCCCCGACGCAGGCCAAGACGAGCGTGCCGACCGAAACCCACGCCCAACCTTGGCCGAAGTGATCACCAATCAGCTCGCCATGGCCTTTGCCGCTCACGATGCCCAGGCGCACCGTCAACTCCTGCACCACGAACAGGATGGGAACCAGGACCAACTGCAACAAGAGCAAGCGGTAACCCCACTGCGCGCCGCTTTGGGCCGCCGTAATGATGCTCCCGGCATCGGTGTCGGCCAGCATGACGACCATGCCAGGGCCAGCGACCACCGCGAATCGAGCCCATCGCGAAAGTGGGTAAGTGAGCACGCTCATGACTGCGACAAGTACACGATCCGACGTGCCGAGTTTTCCATATCCGCTGACGGCAGGCGCCTGTTATTTTCTACCGCATCATCCAGCCAGGACCGGAACCGCCGCGAAACCGCTCTTTCTGCTCCTTGGTCAAAACTGCATCCATACGGCCCTGTGCGTCCATCCAGGAATCGTCCATCTCGCGCTGAAGCTGGTAGATCTTCTTGTGTTGCGCCTCGATCGCCGCGGGGTCTTGCTTGCCGGAGTAGTAAAGTTGTTGAAGCTTTATTTGCTCGGCATTGATCCTAGCCATGAGGTCCCAGTGCTTTCTGCCTACCTCCTCTTGTATCTGTGCCATCTTGTTCTGCTGCTGTTCGGTGAGATTGAGCATCCCCGGGCCGGCACCGTAACCGTAACCACCCATCATTCCGGGCCCCATCATTCCATGGCCCATCATGCCCTGCCCCATTCCCATCATCCAGCGTCCCATGCCATAGCCATATCCTCCGTAATCCCAGTCACAAGCAAGCGCAACTGAAGTGCCTCCCGCCAACAGCAAGGCGGTCAGCATTGACAGTACTCGTTTCT
>JAKANU010000305.1 GCA_021812315.1 Pseudomonadota bacterium | reverse complement strand
CCGATCTCGAAAGGCTCGTCGAGCAGCAGCAGGCTGGGCGACGTGACCAGCGCGCGCGCCAGCGAAACCCGCATCTGCATGCCGCCCGACAGCTCGCGCGGCCAGGCCTCGGCGAAGCCGTCGAGCCCGACGAGATGAAGTGCTTCGGTGACTTGCGCGTCGGCCTGCGCTCGCGGTACTTTGCGCAGATCCAGCGGCAGGCGGGTATTGGCACGCACGCGGGTCCAGGGCATGAGCGTGGGCTCCTGGAACACCATGGACAGCGACTGAGCACCGTCGCTGCCCTCCTGATGTTCCGATCCCCACCACAGAATGCGCCCGGCCGACGGCGTGTCCAGTCCGGCGAACATGCGCAGCAGCGTGCTCTTGCCGCAGCCCGACGGACCGAGCAGGGAAATGAACTCCCCTTTTTGGATGCGCAGGCGCACTTCGTCGAGCGCGTGGGTGCCGTTGGCGTAGGTTTTCTCCACGCGGTTGGCATACAGCGCGGTGTCGGCATCAGGTTGCGGCAGTGGGGCACTTTGCATGAGCAATGTGTCGGATGCGGTCATATCCATCTTGGGTTTGCTTGCGTGGTTGGCTAGGTTTGTCGCGTTCAAGTGCGGAGGCGCTTGAGGGGTAGGGTCTCGGTCCCGGTTGAGGAATATGTGGGCGCCTCGCGGAACACTTCTTCTTCGCCATGCGCGTGCAGCAGGTCCTGTAGGCGCTTGCGTATCAACAGGCCGGGGCGGTCGGACGCCATATGGAATTCCATGCGCCGGCGCGTGTCGACGCAGGCGTCGGGGTCCGTCGCCTCGAGGATGTCACGGTCCTCGTCGATGATGGGGCGGTCCCAGGCGATCAGTTCTTCCGCGCTGCAGTCGGTCTCGCTGTCGTTGCGGTACAGCCATTGCGCCAGCATGATGCTGCTGTCGTCGATGGGCGTGGCGCAGTTGTAGATGATGTGGTGCACGCCGCTTTCCGGGTACTGGCAGCCGAAGCGCCGCGTGAACGGCAGCATCCAGCGGTTGAGCAGATGGCGCTCGGTGTAGGGCGCGGTGGTGCCGGTGACGCGGTGGCTGGCGGAAGGGTTCTTGATCGGCACCCGCGTTTCGGCCTCGAAGCCGTAATCGGTCACCTCAAGACGGTAGTTTTGTGGTTTGGGCTGCTCGAAGATGCCGAAGTTGGCCTTGTGCACGTAGCTGAAGTGAGCATTGTCGAAGGCGTTTTCCAGGAAGCGCAGGGAACTCGTGTTCCAGCACTCATGGAACTGAAGGATGCGGCGGTAGCGTGCGTCGCCGTCCTCGGGGAAATCCGGAATCGGCGCTAGCGGTTCCCCCAGCGCAACCCAGACATAGCCATAGCGGGCCTCGCAGCGGAAGGACTCGACACGGGCTCCGGCGGGGATGGCGCCGTCCTCGTTCTGCGGAATGCGCACGCAGGCTCCGGCACAGTCGTAGGTCCAGCCGTGATAGCCGCAGACGATATGGCCGGCTTCGTCGACGAAGCCGCGCGACAGCGCAGCCGTGCGATGGCAGCAGCGGTCGCGCAAGGCGGCGGGATGGCCGTCTGCGCCTTTCCAGACCACGATCTTCTCGCCCAGCAGGGTGAATGGTTGGGGGCCTGCGTCGAGTGCATGCAGGGGCATCAGCGCGTACCAGAAGCGGCGCAGGACGGTTTGGCGGGTGACAAGCATGGGCGTTTCCTCGGAGTTCTGCTTTGAAGGCATTGCAAAGTGCTCGGGCAACGCAAGCAACCATGTCGATTCCGGTTCCATCCTGGCGACAGGCCCCTTCATCGACGCTGGGCTGAAACGGGCGGCACGATGGCCATGACCTGTTCCTTCCCAGCCATCCGATCCACTTCGAACGAAAGTTGCGGCCCGTGCCGCGGCTGGAGCAATGTCCCGCGGGCTCGCCCGCTAACCGCTTCTACTCCTGGCCGTGACCGAGCAAATCGCATGCCAATGCGGCGGCTTTGCCGTCTCTTCGGCGTGTCTGTGCGCATACGAAGTGCATGCATGCTGGATGCGGCGATGGCGTTCGAGCGAAAACGGGGCAAGATGCACCAGCACTGAGCTGAGTGCACCGCGATAGGGTTCATCCATCAAGGCATGGCGGTTCGGCGGCGGCCTGTCCTGGTTTGGTGGACTTGTCCGTGCTCGAACGAGGCTCGGTCTTTAGGCATACATTTTGCTCATGGATTGCATACACTTTTCAGGCCATCGGCCTGCTCAACCGAAGCGATGCAAAGGAGCTTTCGATGCACCAAGTCCATAGTTCAAGGCGCAAGATCGGATTCAACAAGTTGGGGCTGAGGCTGCTCGCAGGACTATGGCTCGCCGCGCAGGCGGGTGGGTTCGCGCAAGCACAAGCCATGCCGAAGATCACCTTCTGCACCAACTGGTTCGCCGAAGCCGAGCACGGCGGCTTTTACCAGGCCGTGGCCACGGGGCTGTACAAGAAGGCGGGGCTGGACGTGACCATCAAGATGGGCGGCCCGCAGGTCAATGGGCTGCAGTTGCTGGCGGCGGGGACTTGTGATTTCTATATGGGTTATCCGATGCAGGACATCGTCGCTGCTTCGCACGGCTTGCCAGTCGTGACCGTGGCTGCCAGTTTCCAGAAGGACCCGCAAGCCATCATTGCCCATCAGGGCGTGAAGTCCTTGGGTGCCCTCAAGGGCAAGCCTATTCTGGTGGCGCAGAGCGCGGACACGACCTGGTGGCCTTGGCTGGAGAACACATTCGGGTTCACCAAGTCCCAGCAGCGTCCCTACACTTTTAGTGTCGCTCCCTTTCTGCATGACAAGAACCTGTCGCAGCAGGGCTATATCGGCTCCGAGCCCCTGATGATCGAGAAGGGCGGCGAGAAGCCGGTGGTCTTCCTGATGGCCGACTACGGCTGGCCCGCCTATGCGGAGACCATCGACACCACGCGCGGCATGATCAAGAAGCATCCCCAGTGGGTGGCTGCCTTCGTCAAGGCCTCGGTGGAAGGCTGGAAGTCCTACCTCGCCGATCCGGCGCCGGGCAACAAGCTCATCGTCGAGGCCGATTCAAAGCAGACGCCCGAACAGTTGGCCTTCTCGATGAAGATGATGAAAAAGTACAAACTCGTGACCGGTGGTGCTGCCGCGACCGATGGCATCGGCATCATGACCGACAAGCGCTGGAAGGAGATGTTCGACTTCATGGTGAAGAACAAGATGATGCCGGCCGACTTCGACTACAGGAAGGTCTACGACCTGCAGTTCATCAAGGGCCTGAAGATTCTTCCGGACGCGGCCGATCTGAAGTGATGATGTATCGAGCTGTCATCATGAAATGCCTTCGCGTGCGGTCCGCGCTGGTGTCCTGGCGTTTGTGCGTGCGGATCGGCGCGCTCGGCCTTGCGTGGCTTGGCCTCGGCCTGCAGGCGCAGAGCGCAACGCTGCCCAAGCTCAAGGTTTGCACAAGCTGGTTCGCGCAAGCCGAGCAGGGTGGGTTTTTCCAGGCCAAGGCTTTGGGCCTGTACGAAAAGGCCGGGCTGGACGTCACCATCCAAACCGGCGGCCCGCAGATCAACGGCCAGCAACTGCTGGCCAGCGGGGTGTGCGACTTCTACACCGGCTACCCCATGCAGACC
>JAKANU010000304.1 GCA_021812315.1 Pseudomonadota bacterium | reverse complement strand
GGCTCAGTGTATGGACGATCTGCCTTAACATCGGGGCATGTCCCACACCGCGCCTCCCCTGCCGACTGAGGTACCCATTGCGCAGGACGCCACCATCATCGGCCTGGTTGGACTGGCGCACGCGAGCTCGCATTTTGCGCATCTGTTGCTACCGCTGATGTTCCCGGTCTTCATGAAAGAGTTTGGCTTGAGCTATTCGGAACTTGGATTTCTGATGACGGTGTTCTTCGTCGTCTCCGGATTGGGCCAGGCATCTGCCGGCTTTGTCGTCGATCGCCTGGGTGCGCGTCCGATGCTGTTCGTTGCGCTGAGCATCTTTATTGTGGCTTGCAGCACGGCGGCCACGGTGACCGGCTACGGCGGCTTGCTGGTGGTGGCGGCACTGGCGGGCTTGGGCAACGCAACCTTTCACCCCGTGGATTTCACGATCCTGAATCAAAGGGTGTCGGCCGGGCGGCTTGGGTACGCCTTCAGCGCTCACGGCCTGACCGGCAACCTGGGCTGGGCCGCGGCGCCGGTCTTCTTTGCCACGATCAGCAGTCTTTCATCGTGGCGCATGGCTTATCTTGCCGCTGCTGTCATGTACGTCTGCATCCTGCTGTTGTTGATCGTGCAGCGCGATCACCTGGCCACCCAGGTGGCGGCGTCGGATCGCGACGGCCCGGTGGAACACAGTATGGCGTTCATGAAGTTGCCAGTGGTGTGGTGGTGTTTCGGCTTTTTTCTGATCTCGACTATGACGCTGGCCGTGGTGCAGAGCTTTTCGGTATCGATACTCAAGGCCATGCACGGCGTGAGCTTTGAGGCAGCGACACTGACGCTGACGGCTTATATGTTGTGCGGCGCTTTGGGAATGTTTGTCGGCGGATTTGTCGCAGCACGTACCAGCAGCAGCGATCGGGTTGTCGCTCTGGCCATGGGCGCCGGTGCCGCCTTGTTGGTGTTGTGCGGCACCGGCGTGCTGGGTGCGGCGGCCAGCATGGCTGTGCTGGCCAGTACCGGGTTTGCCATCGGCATCGCCGGGCCGTCGCGGGACATGATGATCAAGAAGGCCACGCCCAAGGGGGCGACCGGGCGGGTCTATGGCATGGTGTATTCCGGCCTGGACGTGGGATTTGCGGTTTCGCCAATGATCTTCGGCCTGTTCATGGACCGGGGCTGGTTCGGTGCCACCTTGGTTGGTGCCGCGGTCACTTTGTCGCTTAGCGTGGTGGCCGCCCTCGGCGTCGGGCGCCGGACGCCGGGCTCACGGGTGGCCTGAATTGACCGTGCGCGGGGCGTCGAATTCGGTGCCCAGTCTGTGTTTCATCATGCGTGCGTAAAGGGCCGGCATCAAGCGACTGGTCCACCAGGCGATGCGCGATGTGCGATCAGGCAGAAGCCTGTGGCGATGCCTGGCGATGGCTTCGAAGATCCGCTCGGCAATTTCCTCGGCGCTGGATTCGCCGCCGCTGGTAAGACGTGCGCTGGTGGCGCCTCGACCGTCACCACCCAG
Organism: Pseudomonadota bacterium; assembly: GCA_021812315.1. Lineage (GTDB taxonomy): Bacteria > Pseudomonadota > Gammaproteobacteria > Burkholderiales > Burkholderiaceae_C > Rhodoferax. The sequence continues at coordinate 2,113 of JAKANU010000304.1, read as the reverse complement.
TGCTGCCGCCCCGATGCCGGTTTGGATGAACGACGGGCAAATCAGGGTGACGCTGACGCCGGTGCCTTCAAGCTCGCTGCGCAGACTGTCGAAGAACCCATGCATGGCATGTTTGCTGGCCGCGTACCCGGTGCGCCCGATCAGGGGTGCAAAGCCGGCAACGCTGGAGACGGCCGCAATAAATCCCTGTCTGGCCGTCAGGTGAGGCAAAGCCGCCTGCGTGAGATGCAGGGCGCCGAAGAAGTTGACCTCCATCACGCTGCGGATGACCTCTGGCCTGGTGTTGCTCAGCAGGCTGCGATGGCTGATGCCGGCGTTGTTGATGAGTCCGTCAATGCGGCCGAAGTGCTGCAGACTTGCCGCAACCGCTTGCTGGCAGGCATGGGCGTCGGTGATGTCGGCGTGGATGGCCAGGGCACGCACTCCAAGGGACTGCAGGTTCGCAACCAGCGTATCGAGCTGTGTGGCGTTGACGTCCAAGGCTGCGATCAGAGAGCCCGCGATGCCATAGCGTCGGGCTAGTGCGGCGCCCAGGCCGCCTGCGGCGCCGCTGATCAGCACCACTTTACCGTCGAGGTCCCGGCGCTTCATGGTGCCCTGTTATTGGCGCAGCGCCACAGCTCGAACACGTCGGCCGAACTCAGCCCAGGCACATAACCGAACTCCGCCTTCAGACGAGTGTTGTCGAGCGCCGGCCGATAGCGCAGGAAGTCAATCTGCTCCGGACCGTATTGCGTCAGCCGCAGCTTCTTCAGCAGCCAAAGCGCTGCCGCCAGCAGGCCGGCCGGCAGCACGATGCAACTCTTGCCCATTCGCGCGGCGATTTCATGGATGCCCAGGGCGCCATCGCCCGCAACATTGAAGATCCCGACCTTCGGGGTATCGACGGCGTGCATGATCGCGCCGACAACGTCCTGATCATGAATGAAGACGAACGGACTGTCCGACCCACGAATCGCAAGCAGCCTGGGCTTTTTGAACAGGTCCGTGATCTGGTTGTTGACGCCTGCGCCCAGAATGGTGCCGATGCGCAGGACCACTTGTTCAAGCTGAGGCGCGCTTTGTCGGTACTCTGCCAGCATTTCCTCGACCAGTCGCTTGTGCCACGAGTAGGCAAAGCTTGGGTTGCCGCGCAAGGGATCGGTCTCACGGAGCCAGGCCGGGTTGTCGGCGTGATAGCCGTAGGCCGCGCCGCTGGATGAAACGATGACGCGGCGCACGCCGTGGCAGACGCAGGCTTGCAGCAGATTGCGGGTTCCGTCAACGTCAACGCTGTACTCGAACTCCCGGTTGCTGTCCTTTCCCGGAGTGACGATCGCCGCCAGGTGGACCACCACCTCGGGTTGGTGTCGCGCGACGATCGTGTCGACCTCAGGGGCACGAATATCGGCCATTTCGTATGTGACACCTGGCAGGGATCCGGAAGGTGCTCGCAGATCCAGGGCAATGGTCGCGATATCGGCGCGAGCGCACAGCGATTGCACCACCAGACTGCCAAGGTAACCGGAACTGCCGGTGACGAGAACGCGTTGCGTCGTCATGTAACGCTAAGGATGGGTGCGCGCCGACTCCAGAGCGTTGCCAGCGTGAGCCCGGCAACAATATGCCAGATACCCCACCAGGCTGTGATCACGGCCATGCCGCCGAGGCCATCGAAAAAGCTGAAAATCAAAATCAAACCGAGACCGGAATTCTGGATGCCGCACTCGATGGCGACGGCGCGTCGGTCGCGCTCTGGCAATCTGACGCCCCAGGCCAGGGTGTACCCCGTGAGCAGGGCCGCTGCGTTGTGTACCAGCACAACCCCCACCACCATCCCGACGTAGAGCTTGAAGTACTGCCAGTTCGCCGCCAGCGCTGCGAGTACAAATACCAGGAAGAACAGGAGCGAGAAAATCTTCATCGGCCTTTGCACCCGCGCCGTGATGCGCGGCCAGCGCCGCGATACGTACAGACCCATGAGCAGGGGCAGGCCAAGCAGCAGCAGCACGTGCGCAAACATCTCCATCGGATTGACCGAGACTTGGCGCAACAGAGGCTGCGCAGGCCCGTAAAGACCGCCCCAGAACGCTATGTTCAGAGGTGTCATGACGATGGCAGCGAGCGTTGACAA
>JAKANU010000303.1 GCA_021812315.1 Pseudomonadota bacterium | reverse complement strand
ATCCAGAACAGCCAAAACAGGCCAAACACCATGGCCATCAGGGACAAGCCGAGGGCGACCCGGTTGATGAGCTTGCGCCGCGCGTAGCGGGCCTGGCGCACCTGCCCCAGTGCTGCCGCACGGATCAGACGTTCACCGGTGCTGCTCATGTCCGCAGGCCTTCACCCTTCCTGAGCTGCGACAGCAACAGCTTGGACAACGCCAGCACGACAAACGTAATGAAGAACAGTGCCAGGCCGAGGTACATCAGCGAAGCCTGATGCAAGCCCTCCCCAGCCTCGGCAAATTCGTTGGCAAGCGCCGAAGTGATACTGTTGGCTGCCTGGAACAGACTCAATGAATCAAGCTGATTGAAGTTGCCGATCACGAAAGTCACTGCCATCGTCTCGCCGATGGCACGGCCCAGGCCGAGCATGATGCCGCCGATGACGCCCACCTTGGTGTGCGGCAACACCACAGTGGATACCACTTCCCAGGTGGTCGCACCCAGCCCGTAGGCAGACTCCTTGAGCAGGGTCGGCGTGACCTCAAAGACGTCGCGCATCACCGCCGCAATGAACGGAATGATCATGATCGCCAGGATGACGCCGGCCGAGAGAATGCCGATGCCAACCGGGGGCCCCGAAACCAAGGCGCCAAGGTAGGGCACACCAGCGAACATCGCCTGCAAAGGCTGCTGCACATACTTGGCCAGCAGCGGGCCGAAGACCAGCAGGCCCCACATGCCATAGACGATGGAGGGAATCGCCGCCAGCAACTCGATGGCCGTGCCAAGGGGGCGTTTTAGCCACGCTGGCGACAATTCCGTGAGGAACAAGGCAATACCGAAACTCACCGGCACAGCGACAATCAAGGCAATCGCTGACGTCATCAGGGTGCCGTAAACCATGACTAGCCCGCCGAACTCCTCTTGCACCGGATCCCAGGTGGAATTGGCAAAAAAACCCAGCCCATACTTGGCTATGGCTGGCCAGGCACCCATGGTCAGAGAAGCCAGAACTGCCAGCAGCATACCCAGGGTCACACAGGCCGCAGCTCTGGCGAGCCAGCCAAAGACGCGGTCCGCGACCACGGCACGCAGAGTCGCCGTCCTGGTTGACGGGTAGTGGGTCATGAGGCCTGTTGAAAATCCCGTGAATAAAGACAAGAGGGAGCAGGATCAAGGGCAAGTGTAGGGGATCGCCGACAATCGACCACCCCGCCACGCCCGACCTTATTTCAGAGGCACCGGGTGGCCCGACTGATCCTTGACTTCTGTCCACACCTTCTCGATGGCTGCAACGACACTGTCTGGGATGGGAACGTAGTCGAGGTCAGCGGCAATCTTGTCGCCGTTCTTGAATGCCCAGGCAAAGAATTTGAAGGTCTCGGTGGCATGCGCAGGTTTGTCCTGCCTGAGGTGCATCAAGATGAAGGTCGCTGTCGAGATTGGCCAAGCGTTCTTGCCAGGCTGATCGGTAATAAGCTGGTAGAACGACTGATTCCAATTGGCTCCCGCCGCCGCTGCCTTGAACGACTCCTCGTTGGGAGCGACAAATGCACCTTCCCTGTTCTTGAGCAGGGTGTAACTCATCTTGTTTTGCTTGGCATACGAGTACTCGACATAGCCGATGGAGTTGGGCAGGCGGGCAACGAAAGCCGACACGCCTTCGTTACCCTTGCCACCGGCACCCAGTGGCCAATTGACCGCCGTGCCCTCGCCGACCTTGGCTTTCCACTCAGGGTGCACGCGGCTCAGATAGTTGGTGAAATTGAACGTCGTTCCGGAACCATCGGCTCTGCGCACCGGCGCAATCGCAGCGTCGGGAAGCGCCAGGGTCGGGTTCAAGGCCTTGATCGCAGCATCATTCCATTTGGTGATCTTGCCCAGGTAGATGTCGCCCAAGACCTGCCCATCGAGCTTCATCTGTCCAGGCCCGATGCCCTTGACATTGATTACTGGCACGGTGCCGCCAATCACCGTGGGAAACTGAAACTGTCCCTTCGCCTTGAGCACCTCGTCGGTCTGCGGCATGTCCGAAGCGCCAAAGTCAACCGTCTTGGAATCGATCTGTTTGATACCAGCGCCCGAGCCGACCGATTGGTAATTGACTTTGACGCCGGTGACCTTGTTGTATTCCGCAGCCCACTTTGCGTACACGGGAGCCGGGAAGCTGGCACCGGCACCGGTAATTTCCTGTGCGCTGGCAAAGTTGAGTCCGCACAGGGCCACAGCCCCTGCCACACTTGCCAGAGACACACTGAAGCTGATTTTCATCTGGATACCTCTTGAGTTGAAGAAAGCTGTCGTCGACGGCCTGGGGCAACTATAGGTTTCTTGTGTGACAGTGGTGTGACAAGCAGTAGCCGCAGCCTGAGAGTCTGCATGACGTCCCAATAATCATTATGAAAACGTCCAACATGCGCACGGGGTCTGCGTAGGAAGCTACAAATCTTATAGCGTTTGACGGAGACTCGGCGCCTGCCGCGAACAGCGAGGTGAACAGGATCAGGGGCAAGTGTGGCGTGAAAATTCGCCCACTCGCCTACCCATGCCATCGTTCATGGCGCAGTACATGACTCATTGCATGATCCGCCAGAATTATTCCAGCATGAAATCATCCCGGTGCTGTTCAATGTGCAGGTATGTCCCGGCTTCCCGAACATGATGAGGTTGTTGCTCGCCGAGGTGGCGCTGCATCCATTGACGTTGAATGACGTCGTGCCATTGGCGCCGAACGGAGTCGCCGTCAGGGTCGAACCTGTGACGTTGATGGTGAGGGAGCCGCCAACTTGGCAGCCGCCATTGCAGCCCAAGAACGTACCACTTTTCAAACAGGAAGACGGGGGCGCAGTACAAGTAATGCTGACGGTCTGCCATACGCCAGGCACCCAGATGCTGCCCACGCAAGCGTAAGGCCGGGTCTGAATGAGCGTGCCGGTCTGCCCGCCCGGGCACAGGAGCGTCTGCGACTCGCTGGCCGGTTGCGGCCCCTTGCAGCCGGGCGTGAGTGTCGTTACCTGTCCACCGCCAAGCGGATTCTGCGGGTTGAACGGGTTATTGCCGATGAGATTGTTGACGCTCTCGACACTGATGGGAGGGGGGCACTTCTTTTCCTTCGCGTCTTTCACCGCGCACGATTTCACAGCGCGGCAACCGGGTGAGGTCGAGGCTGGCGGCGACGCTGCCGACGGAGACGATCTCGTAGCCCTGCTCACGCCAGCCGGTCAGCAGGCGCTCGAGCACCGGCGCGAGCTTCATGCCTTCGAGTTCGGCGTGCAGGGTGAAGACGTGATCGGCCGGCTCCGCCGTGAGTTGCAGCAGCCGCGCGGCGACGTTGTCCGCCGTGACGCCGTCGATGCCGATCAGTTCGTCCAGGGTCGGCAGCGTAGTGGGCAGTTGCGGGCAGCGCACGATCTCGCCGTGCCACACCGGCAGGAACGGGCGCGCGCCGCGCGTATCCGAGGACCAGGCGAAACCCAGCCGCTGCGTCAATCGCAGTGCATGCACGCTCATCTGCCAGCCGGCGGCGCCGTGGCACAGCGGCGCGGTGCCGAAGATCGCTGCGTAGCGCGTGACGGCCTTGTTCATTTCCTGTTCGGCCCACGCGGCGGCGGCCCGCTCGATGCCGTCCTGCCACTTGATATGGTCCCAGCAG
>JAKANU010000302.1 GCA_021812315.1 Pseudomonadota bacterium | reverse complement strand
GCTGCAAAGCGCGCAACCGCAACTGTTCACGCGCTCGGCCAGCACCGGCAAGAAAGTGGCCATCGTCGGCGCCGGGCCAGCCGGCCTGGCCTGCGCGCACGCGCTCGCGCGGCTCGGTCATGAGGTTGCATTGTTTGATGCCCGGGCCAAAGCTGGCGGCCTCAACGAATACGGCCTGGCCAGCTACAAGACCACGGACGACTTTGCCCAGCGCGAGGTACGCTGGCTGCTCGACATCGGCGGCATCACGCTGCACAACAACTGGAAGTTGCAAAGTGTCGAGCAATTGGAGATGCTGCGCCAGACCCACGACGCGGTGTTTCTGGCCACCGGTCTGGCCGAGACCCATCAGCTTGGCATACCCGGCGAACAGCTTGCTGGCGTGCAGGACGCCATCGACTTCATCGCGACCTTGCGCCAGAGCAATGACCTCGCCAGTCTGCCCATCGGGCGGCACGTCGTCGTCATTGGCGGGGGCATGACGGCGGTCGATGCCGCCGTGCAGTCGAAACTCCTTGGCGCCGAAAGCGTGCAGATGGTTTACCGTCGCGGCCCGCAGCAGATGGCGGCTTCTGGCGCCGAACAGGCCTGGGCGCAAACGCACGGTGTGACGATTCAACATTGGCTGGCGCCACGGGAAATTGTCGGCAGCGAGGGGCACGTGAGGTCGATTCGTTTTGAGCGGCAAGGCCTGGTCAACGGCCAGCTGACCGCAACCGGTGAAGTGCATGACATGCCCGCCGACATGGTGCTCAAGGCGATTGGCCAGCGCCTTGGCAACCCGGTACTGGCTCAGGCTGGCCTGAAGCTGGAAGCCGGACGCATCGCCACCGATGCCTTGGGGCAGACCAGCCTGAACGGTGTCTGGGCTGGCGGCGACTGCCGCCCTGGCGGTTTGGACCTGACGGTTGAAGCCGTCGAACACGGCAAGCGCTCGGCGCACGCGATCCACGCCCAGCTTGGCGCTCACCCGAATTGAGAGAGAACCATGGCTAATCTGCAAACCACTTTTGCCGGCATCCGTTGCCCCAATCCATTCTGGCTGGCATCGGCGCCGCCGACGGACAAGGCCTACAACGTCATTCGCGCCTTTGAAGCAGGCTGGGGCGGTGTGGTCTGGAAGACGCTGGGCGAAGCTGGCGCTCCGGTGGTCAACGTCAACGGTCCGCGTTATGGCGCGCTTCTCTCGCCAGACCGGCGCCTGATCGGCTTCAACAACATCGAACTGATCACCGACCGCGATCTCGAAATCAATCTCACCGAAATCGCCCAGGTCAAACGCGACTGGCCGGATCGGGCCATGGTGGTCTCCATCATGGTGCCTTGCGAAGAAGCCTCGTGGAAGGCGATCCTGCCGCGCGTGGAGGACACCGGCTGCGACGGCATCGAGCTCAACTTCGGCTGCCCGCACGGCATGAGCGAGCGCGGCATGGGCGCGGCGGTGGGCCAGGTGCCCGAATACATCGAGATGGTCACCGCGTGGTGCAAGCACTACAGCAAACTGCCCGTCATCGTCAAACTCACACCCAACATCACCGACATCCGGCACCCGGCGCGCGCGGCCAAACGCGGCGGTGCCGATGCCGTCTCGCTGATCAACACCATCAATTCCATCATGGGCGTGGACCCGTACTCGTTGACCATGACGCCTGCCACCGGCGGCAAGGGTTCGCATGGCGGCTATTGCGGCCCGGCGGTGAAACCGATTGCACTGAACATGGTGGCCGAAATTGCGCGTGATCCACAGACGGCGGGCTTGCCGATCTCGGGTATCGGGGGCATCGGCAACTGGCGCGATGCTCTTGATTTCATAGCGCTTGGCGCAGGCTGCGTGCAGGTTTGCACCGCAGCTATGGTGTATGGTTTCAAGATCGTGCAGGAGATGAACGACGGCTTGTCAAATTACATGGACGAGATGGGTTTCAAGTCGGTGGGCGAGATTGTCGGGCGCGCCCTGCCCACCGTATCCGACTGGCGTTACCTCAACCTCAATCACATCAGCAAGGCTGTCATCGATCAGGCGACCTGCATTCAATGCGGGCGCTGCCACATTGCTTGTGAAGACACCTCGCATCAGGCCATCGGCATCAGCACCGACCACACTGGCAAGCGCCGCTACAGCGTGCTGGAAAACGAGTGTGTCGGCTGTAACCTATGTGTCACGGTCTGCCCGGTGCCCAATTGTCTTTCCCTGCGCTCGCTGGCCCCGGGCGAGATCGACCAGCGCACAGGCAAGACGGTGCTTTCGGAGCACGCCGACTGGACCACGCATCCGAACAATCCAATGCGCTCCCAGCCCGTAACAATGGCGTAACATCCGTGGGCCAATTTGGCAATTCATGACTTCGTACGATGGAATGATCGAACGCCCCACCCGGCGCTCAGTCAGGTAAGTTAATCAACAACAACCAACCGGAGATGAGAATGAGTTCTACAGCGAGCGACAACCCCCTGATCAATGACGACCTAAGACCGACGACGGATGCGCAACGCCATTGGCGCGCCACTGACTTCGCGGCCCTGTGGGTCGGCATGGTCGTGTGTGTCCCGACCTACACCATGGCCAGCAGCATGCTCGATCAGGGCTTTACCTGGCAAATGGCGATCTGGCTGGTCTTCCTGGCCAACTGCATCGTGCTCGTGCCGATGATTCTGCTCGGACGCGCCGGCACGAAATACGGCATTCCATTTCCGGTTCTCGCGCGCGCATCGTTTGGCGTCAAGGGTGCCAATTTGCCTGCGGTGCTGCGCGGACTGGTCGCCTGCGGATGGTTCTCCATCAACTGCTACTTTGGTGCACTGGCGTTGCACTCGTTCCTGAAAGTTGTCGGGATGGATCTTGCCGGACCGGCACAGGGTGAATTCATAAGCACCTCACAACTGGTCTGCTTTTACCTGTTCTGGGCCGTGCACATCTACTACATCTGGAACGGCATTGAGTCGATCCGCAAGCTCGAAGTGGTCGCGGCACCACTGATGATTCTTGCGTCATTGGCGCTCGTGGTCTGGGCCTTCATGTCGGTCCCCTCCGGCAAGCTGCTGGACCTGCCCGCCAAGGTGGTTGAAGGCGGGCCAAAGACTTGGGCCGCACTGACGGGTCTGGTCGGCTTCTGGGCAACGCTGGCGCTGAACATTCCGGACTTCACGCGCTTTGCCAAGGGCAACCGTGAGCAGGTGCTGGGGCAGGCGATTGGCTTACCGATTCCGATGGCGCTTTTCTCGATGGTCGGTATCATTGGCTTCTCGGTATCGCAAATCCTGTACGGCAAGGCGCAGTTGTTCCCCGACGGTCTGCTCGCACAGATGGGCACTTTTGCTTCGGCGCTGGGTCTGATTGTGATTTTGCTGGCGAATTTGACCACCAACGTGGCGGCCAATCTGGTTTCTCCCTCGTATGACTTCTCCAACCTGGCACCGGACAAGATCAGCTTTCGCACGGGTGGCCTGATTGCCGCCGTGATCGGTCTGGCCTTTATGCCCTGGAAGCTGCTGGCCACCTCGGGTGGCTACCTGTTTACCTGGCTGGGCGGCTACGGCACCTTGCTGGGCGCGATTGCCGGGATTTTGCTGGTTGACTACTACCTGGTGCGCAAGAGCGAGCTGAAGGTGGACGATCTTTATCGCCGCGGCGGCGCGTTTGAGT
>JAKANU010000301.1 GCA_021812315.1 Pseudomonadota bacterium | reverse complement strand
GTTCCAGCGCGAGCCCGTTGCCATTGCGCGCGAGCGACCTTGAATTGGGGGTTGTCGTACAGAGCCAGCAGGGTCAGGCTGCTCAGATCCCAAGTAGGCAGTGGCCATGGCGTCACGGTTTGTCCATGGGCCGCCAGGAAAGCCCGCAATCCCGCTGCATTCACGTCTCGTGCTTGGAGTGCGGCAGCCTCCCGCGACGGGATGAGGGGACGAGGTTGGTAACTCGCACAGCCGCCGAGCAGCAGAGCAAACAGCAATGTGCCACCCCACACGCTCCGAAACTGACGTCGGGACGATACTCTGGTGAATCTGGGGAAATGGCCACCTACCGTGGTACGCATGGAGAGCATGGGGTTGATTGAATCAGCGGTCATGCATGCTAAACGCGTATATGGACTTGTACGCATATATAGGAGTAAAAAAGGGTTACGCGATGCCGTAGCCCAACGTACAGCGTCCTTCTGTTCGCAGCTCTAACCGCGTTTGAAGTCGCGCGGCATCCTCAGTGAGCAACGGCAAGTCCAGGCCATGCGCTTGGACGGTTTGCAGCACTGACTTGATCAGGCCGGCATGCTCGGGGGCGAGGCGGTAGTAGATCCAGGTTCCATCACGCCTTTCCACCACCCATCCCCCCTTGCGCAATCCAGCAAGATGGCGTGAGACTGTGTACTGCTGGGTTTGCACCGCATCCACGAGTTCACACACGCAACATTCATCCAGCGTTAACAAGTGGAGAATCCGGTAGCGCGTTGGATCGGCGAAGAGTTTGAAGAATTGGGCTGCTTTTGACATATGCATATAGAAACACATAGGAACTGTCACGTCAAAAGCTCACCAGTTGACCATTATTAACCCGGCCCCTAAACACACGACATTTTGCTAAATTGTCCGCATGGACAAGATCGATGCGCGCAAGCTCAGTGTGGAGAGTCGGGCGATGTTGCGGCAGATGGTGTTGCGGCTGCGCAAGCAATCGCGCATGACCGCAGATCAACTCGCCGTTGTGGCCGGGGTGCATCCCAGCACCATCAAGAAGTGGCTGGCCCTTGCCCGTCGGCAGGGTGAAGGCGCTTTGCAGGAGAAGCGTCGCGGTCGTCCGGTGGGCGCATGCCGCAAACTCAGCCTGGCGCAAGAGATGTGGATCCGTCAGCACATCGTCGAGCACACCCCGGAGCAGATGAAGCTGCCCTTTGCTCTGTGGAGTCGCCCGGCCATTCGTGCGCTTCTGGCCGAGCAGTTCGGTCTGGAGATTTCCGAGCGCCTCATGGGCAAATACCTCAAGCGCTGGGGCTTCACCCCGCAGCGCCCCGTCAAGCGCGCGCTGGAACAAGACCCCGTGCGCGTGGCTGCCTGGCTGCGCCAGGACTATCCCCAGATTGCCGCGCGCGCCAAGGCCGAAGGCGCACACATTCTTTGGGCCGATGAGACCGCGGTCAAGGACGACGCCAACTGGGCGCGTGGCTTCGCTCCGGCAGGCCGCACCCCGGTGCTGACACTGCCTGCGCGCTGGAACAAGCTGTCGATGATCTCGGCCATCTCGGCACGCGGCGAGGTGGTCTTTGAGATTGTCGAGGGTTCCATCGACACGGCGCGCTTCATCGCTTTTCTCGACAAGCTCCTGGCGCAGGCCACGGCCAAAATCATCCTCATCGTCGACAACCTGCGCGTGCACCATGCCAAAGCCGTGCGCCAGTGGCTTGCAGACAAGGAGGATCGCATCGAACTGGTCTACCTGCCACCCTACGCGCCAGAGTCCAATCCAGACGAATATCTCAATCGCGACTTCAAGACAGCCCTGCGCTCAGGCCCAGTGGCAAAGACGGTTGACGACCTCAAGGCCAAAGCCCTGCGCTTCATGCAGAAACTGCAACAAGCGCCCGATCATGTCCGCAGCTATTTCCGCCATCCGCTGGCGCGCTATGCGGATTGTATTTAAGGGCCGGGTTAATAATCTGTATGTCGAAATGCAGCATCGAAGGCTGGTGGTTGACCGGCAAGCGGATGTCCAAATGGGGCCGTGAATCGCGCAGTTCGGACGTCTGGTAAGGCTGACGTGCTGTCTGCGGGTAGTTGCGCTCTGTAAGACTGCTCAACTCTGGAACCGGCCATTGGAACCCCGGCAATACGAACGGCGGGTTGGGGTCGATTGCGCAATTTCGTCATCGCCGGAACCAGACGCTGACCTGCCCGCCGCCACCGACGTCAGCACCGTGGGGCATTGCGGCCGTTGCCATGCGCCACCCCAATGTCGGCACTGGCCGATTACGCGACATTGATGCTCTGAGTCTGCAGCTCGGGCCTTATGTGGAGCTCCACATAAGGCCGACAACCGGTCTCGGGGCGCCGACTGCGCCACATCCAGGTGATTCGCATAGGGCGGCCGACTGTTGGCACCGGTGGCGGCTTTGGATCAGAACGACGGCGTTTGTGCGCCGGAGTCCGCAGGGCATCCTAGGCCCTGCGCTGGGCTGGGGCAATCGAAGAGGGCCCAAGTGCGGCTTGAATGGCTTGATCAGACCGGGCGAAGTCACTGACCAGTGGCTATGCCGCCATTGGCACGGACTCGAACAGGAGTTGGCGCAGGTCAATCGGCGCGGCACGTTTGGACAGATGCAGGAACTCGATCCCCACCGCTCGGCCTTCTGCGTCATAGTCCACGATGATCCCAGGCGCGACCTCATCGGACTGCGCAGCGGGTGCTTCGCCAAGGCTCAGATAGAGCGCATCGGCTTGTTCATCGACTTTGAGTTTCATGCCGTTCTCCTGCGATCAAAATAGGCGGTGACGATGCGCCAGGGTTTAGTCTGCGCGTTGACGATGACGCGCAAGACGCGGTTGCCAAACTCGCTGATGGGGGCAAGGCGATGTTCCAGCAGGGGATCAATGGCATCCATCTCGGTCCAGGTCGGGTTTCGCATGGCAATGTCCACCCACTCTTCACGAATTTGACGTTTCGCCAGGGCATCGCGCGCATGCTGGGTCAACACGTAGTCCATGGCGAAGATTACCCCAATTTCCGCGCCAGCTTTTCCGCTTCGATATGGGTGTACCGCTTGAGCATGGACAGGGACTTGTGCCCCGTCATGCTGGCCACCTCCATGACCCCCAGACCCTTCTCGAACAGGCGCGACGTGGCCTCATGGCGCAGGTCATGAAAGTGCAGATCGGCCAAGAACGTTGGATCAGGCTTCTTGGCGGCTCTTGCGCAGTCGGCTTGATACGCGGCTAGGCCCCGGGCCTTACAACGCTGCCAGAGCTTTTCAAAGCTGCCGTTTTCCTTGTTCGATTTCCAAGAGAAGACTTTTCCGTCAATCCGACGCGGCAGGCTTTGCAGTGCCTCAATGGCCGCACTTGAGAGGGCTACGGTGCGACTTTCTCCGTTCTTGGTGTCGATCAGGTGCGCTGTGCGCCGCAGCAGATCGATCCGATCCCATTCCAGGCCGAGCAATTCGCCCATGCGCATGCTGGTCTCCACGGCCAGCACGATGACCTGGCGCAGGCCAACCGCACGCCCTTGATCTGCGCCCTTGAGCAAGTAATCGAGTTCTCCTGGCCGCAAACGCCGATCCCGCGCCTTCGGCTCGGCAGGCTTGCGCACCGTGCGCACAGGGTTCCCGGCGGGCAGCGGAATCGATAGTTCGCGCTCGGCG
>JAKANU010000300.1 GCA_021812315.1 Pseudomonadota bacterium | reverse complement strand
GCGGCTCCCCTGTTGACCGGGCCGCAGCAAATCTGGTTGAGGCCATCGGCGTATTTGTAGGTCCAGAGCTTCTTGCCGGTCACGGCATTCACCGCGATCAACGCCTGCTCCTTGTTGACCATCGGCGTCGTGAGATACATGACGCCGTTCACCACCAGTGGCGTTGTCTCGAAGCTTGCGGTGTATCCGGTCTGGATGATGGCCACTGGCGCCAGGCTCTTCACGGTCCCGGCATTGATTTGAACCAGCGGCGAGAAGCGCTGATTGTTGTACTCGCGTCCGGAAAGCAGCCAGTTGGCATGGCTGTTCGCGTCCTGGCCCTCGAGCATGGACTGGGTCACGTCGACGTTCTGCGTGACCCTGTCGGCCGCCTTGCCGATGAGGCCCCCGGTCTCGGAACCGGATGCCTGGACGCCAGCGGCATGCGCGGCGCTCAGGCCGAGCGCGAACGATGCCAGCAGTTGGGCGAACATCCGCGTGACCACCTTGGCCCGGTGTGTCGTGATTGTGTGATGATCGAATCGCATTGCAGTCTCCTCTCTTGTTATTGAAAGCCGGAACGATATTCTGATCGGCACCGACCCCTCGCCCTCTTGTCAAACCATTGATTCTTAATGCTTTGTTCCCGGATACGGCAGCATGGCAATGCAGGCAACATTATGGTGATCCAATGCCACGCTTCCAGCCGGATAACCATTCACCGACAGGATGTACGAAAACAAATCGACATAATCAGATTTCTTCAAACTTCCAGGAGCCTGATAGGGCATTTGCGACTCCATGAAAGCCAATAATTGCGGGGCCGAAATTTTGGTGAATTTCAAATAGGACACGAAATCCTTGCCAGCCAATGCCGGACCTGATTGACCGGCGAGGTCGGAGCCATGGCAGGAGGCGCAATTTTCTGAAAACAATTGCTGGCCAACCATCGCCTGGCTCTTCTCGTAATATCCAGCCGACGGGTTTTTGCAGTCCGCGGCATCAACCTTTGCGCAAATCAACAAGAAAATACTGAAGGCAACGAATCTTTTCATGGAGTGAATATGTTGCTGATCGTGACGCTGAGGAACCGATTTTTCAGTTCTGTTCAATGACATGGTGTTGCCGAATGGGGGCCCTGGTCGGCGGCGTGTTCGGCGCCGACCAGCCGTTTTCAGCGGTTGGCGATGTACATCGTGACTTCAAAGCCAAAACGCATTTCGGTATAGGAAGGCGTGGTCCACTTCATGTGCAGTCTCCAGAGTTTCGAGTCGAAAGGGCGGATGCGGATACCGCGATGAGCGGGATCCCGCGCGACAAGGGTGCAAGTTGTATGCCACGCGATCCAACCCCCGCAGCGATGGCTCCATCCAATCCCGGAACCCTGCGTCTGGACATGGGCGACGGACTTGTTGCTGCGCGGGGTCGACCTCGCCACTGCGGGGAACCCACCGCGCGTGCGCCGGTTTGCGACCCGCGGCGGCGCCGCCTGGCATGCGCTGAACCATGCCGCGAGAGCCGGCAGCGTGAACAGTTTGTCCCACCGATGCAACAACGTGTTGCGACACGGAACACTGCCGGAGCAGTCTGCGGCGGCGAGCGCGCGGACCGTCGACGAGGCCCGATTGCCGCGCCACCGGCGTCAACGGCTGCGATGTCACGACAGGCCGGAACGGCGCGCCATGGACGACGAACACCGCATCCAGGCGCATGACCCGGCGCACCACGGCTGGCTTGGAGCACGGCGCTTGTGTCAACTTGCAACGCCATTGCAGGGGGCTGAGTCTGCGGTCGTGGCCGTTCATGGGCGCCGCGATCCGGGCTGCCGGGTGCGCAATGCGGCCGTTTTGCAGGGCTGGTTGCCGCGCCTGGAACCCCGCAGGATCGACGCTGACCATCCGTGGAACGCGAGGCGCCCAGGCTTCGCGCGCTGCGCTCAGCCGTCGTACTTCAGGTACTTGAACCGCGGGTCGTCCGGCGTGCCCTCCAGCGGGCTGTCCGGGTCCTTGCCCGGCTGCCAGCCAATCACCTCCTCGATCTTGCGCGCCAGCGCGAAGTCCTTGTCGGTCACGCCCTTGGCAGCGTGGTTCATCAGCTTGACGATGACGAAGGCATAGGACACGGTCAGGTCGGGATGATGGAACGCCGCCTCGGCCAGATGGCCCACGGTGTTGACCACCATCAGCGTGCTCTTCCACCCCGAGGTCCTGTACTTGCGGCGGATCCAGCCATCCTCGACATACCAGTGCGGCAGCTCGGACTTGAGCCGGGCTTCGATCTCGTCCGTGGTGTAAACCCGTTCGTGTTCAGGCTGCTGTCTCCAGGTCATGATCGTGCTCCTTGGATGATCGATGGGATGGTTGCCGCGACGTCGGGCGCAGGCTGCGCGTGGCAACCCTGCGTCTCGTCCGCCACCGGGTTGCCAGCATGCTCCCGCGGCCCCAGCACCGCAAGTGCGGCAGCATCGAGGCGGTGCAGGATGCGGTCCATCCAGTCCAGGTGCTCGGGCTTCATCACGCAGGCGCGCAGCACCAGCAGGTGCTCCGCGTCCCAAAAGAGGCTGCCGGTGGTGCCCTGCAGCGGCTCCAGCATGGCGCGCGGCAACACGGCCAGGCTGAGGTGCAGGTCCATGGCCTGCGCGCCGGCATGCAGCTGCCGCGCCAGGGCCGAGGCCTGGGTGGCGGATGGCGCGCGCACGGCCCACACCACCACGTCCAGCTCGGGCCGCAGCGGCGCGATGAAGCGGCGGTCGTGGCGCAACGCTCGCCACAAGCGCAGGGCAGCCTCGCGGCCGGCTTGCAGCGCCTGGGCGAAGGCGCCGCCCGGCACCAGCGGCAACAACCGCAACGTCGCCCACAGCGCCACAGCCGCGGCCCCCGGGCGCGAACATTCCAGCGACACCTGGCCCAGATGCGGCTCATCGGAGGCGAGATAGGCGTAGCCCGGCGCATGGGCGTAGTGGCGGCGCAGCGCGGGGTCGCGCAGCAGCAGGCAGCCGCAGCCATAGGGCTGCAGGCCATGCTTGTGCGGATCGACCACGAGCGAGTCGGCCCGGGCGATGGCGTCGAAGGCGCGGCGTGCCTCGGGGCGCAGATTGCCGGCCAGGGCGAAGTAGCCGCCATAGGCCGCGTCCACATGCAGGCGCGCGCCGTGGGTGGCGCACAGCTCGGCGATGGCGCGCAGCGGGTCCAACGCGCCGGTGGCGGGTGTCCCCAGCGTGGCCACCACGGTGCCGATGGCTTCGCGCTCCAGCAGAGCCTGCAGCGCCCGCATGTCCATGCGCCCCTGCGCGTCCGCGGCCACCGCGTGGAACCGCAGGCCGAGCAGGGAGGCGGCGCGCGCATGGCAGTAATGCGCCTGAGCCGAGGCGGCGATGCCGGGGGTTGGAATCGAGGCAGGCGCGGGAACCGGTCCGGACGCTGTCGCAGGCTGCGGCGTCAATGCCCGAGTTGCCGATTCCCGCATTCCACCAACCCCGCCCTCGCGCACGACTTCGCGCGCGATCCACAAGGCTTCCAGGTTCGCCACCGTGCCGCCGCTGCACAAATGCCCCAGCGCACCGCTCCAGCCGAACAGGCGGGCGATCTGCGCCACCGCCTCGATCTCCATCTGCGAGCTGGGGCGGCCGCCGTCGAACGCATGGTTGTTGGGGTTCAGCCAGAGCGCCAGCGCA
>JAKANU010000031.1 GCA_021812315.1 Pseudomonadota bacterium | reverse complement strand
GTCCAGATCGATGCGCGCGAGGGCGTCGGGGAAGCCGTGGTGCCAGCCCGTTGCCGTTGTGTTGTCGTAGGTGACATCCATCATGTCCCAGCCCAGCACCACGTCACAAAAACCGAACCCTCCGGCGGGGTAGGGTTCGGCGGCGCCGAGAAACTTGTCGCGGTGCAGGTACTTGCCGCGCAGGACACCGTCGATGTCGCTCACCGCCACCTTGACCTTGGGCACGACCGATTTCCGAATGGCCGTCAGTGCCGGGTGCACCGCGCCTGTCTTGTTTGCCTGGCTCGCCATGTCAATCTCCAGTTTGGGTGGGTAAGGTGTCAGGCTCAGGTGCGTGCCGGTGGCTGCAAGCCCATGTCCTGCAGCGCCAGACCCATCGCCTGCACGGCCTGCTCCATCTCGTGCGGCCCAATGGCGCCGATGCAGCCGACGCGAAAGGTTTCGATCTGGGTGAGCTTGCCGGGATAAAGGATGAAGCCTCGAGCCCGGGCAGCCGCATAAAAGGTTTTGAAATCGTACTTTGGGTCGTCCGGGGCGTGAAAGGTGACAATGATCGGGGCCTGGATCGCCGGGTCCAGAAATGGCCGCAAACCGAGCCGGGTCATGCCCGCGACCAGGGTTTGATAGTTGCGCGTGTAGCGGGCCAGGCGCGCGCGCTGCCCGCCCTCGAGCTCGAACTGCGCGAGCGCTTCGTGCAGTGCAACGACGACGTGCGTCGGCGGCGTGAAGCGCCACTGCGTCGTCTTCTCCATGTAAACGTACTGATCGTGCAGGTCCATCGCCAGTGACTGGCTGCGCCCGGCGCAGGCATCGAGGACGGCTTTGCGGATAAAGACGAAGCCCATCCCCGGTACGCCTTCAAGACACTTGCCACTGGCGGCGACCAGCGCGTCGAAGCGGGTCTTGCGCGCGTCGATCTCGATCGCTGCGAACGAACTCATGGCATCGACGATGAGGCCTTTGTCGTACCGGGCACAGACCTC
This sequence comes from Pseudomonadota bacterium, assembly GCA_021812315.1. GTDB lineage: Bacteria > Pseudomonadota > Gammaproteobacteria > Burkholderiales > Burkholderiaceae_C > Rhodoferax. The sequence continues at coordinate 15,653 of JAKANU010000031.1, read as the reverse complement.
GGCCACGGCCTGCAGGGGGTTGAGAACCCCGGTCCCAGTTTCACAATGGATCATCACGACATGAGTGATCGACGCATCACTCTTCAGCGCCTGCTCGAGCGCCGCAGGATCAACCTGCGTGGCCTCGTCAAAAGCCACCACCGTGCAGCGCCGACCCATCAGCGTGGTCAAGCGGGCGGCGCGCTTGCAGTAGGCGCCGTTGTCCAAAACCAGCACGTGGCCATCGCGCGGCACCAGGGTGGCCACTGCAGCCTCCACGCTGAAGGTGCCGCTGCCCTGCAGCGGCACCACCACATGGCTGTCCTGCCCATTGATGATGGCCAGCAGGCTGCGCCGCAAGCTGGCCGTGACGGCGTTGAAATCGGCGTCCCACGAACCCCAGTCGCGCAGCATCGCGAGCTTGGTGCGCAGCGTCGTCGTCAGCGGCCCGGGCGTCAGCAATATCTTGTCTCTATCCATGTCAATTTCCTGGTTACATTCGGTGATTGTGCGGCCTCAGCCCTGCTGCATTGCGTTCCCCGTCATCTGCTTCTCCAGGCCTGGGTGCGCCTAGCGCTCCACCAGGCCAGCAACATGAACAACAGCGTGGCCAGCGTGGACGATAAAGCGATCAGTACGGCCATGGCGGCAGCGGCACCGATCTCGCCCGCTTCGTCGAGATTGAGGATGGCGATCGAGGCAACCTTGGTTTCCGGTGCGTACAGGAAGACCACCGCTGAAATTGTCGTCATCGCGTTGATGAAGAAATAACGCGCCATGTCGATCAGTGCCGGCGCGCAGACCGGCAGCGTGACCCGCCAGAACGTCTTGTAGAAGGGTACTTTGAGCGAGGCGCTGACAGCTTCAAATTCACCGTCCAGCGACTTGAGTGCGGTGACAGCGGTCAGGTGGCCGGTGGTATAGAAGTGGATGATCGTGCAGATCGTCAGCAGGCTCAGGCTGTGGTACAAAAAGCCCAGCGGGTTGCTGGGTGCGTTGAAGAAGAAGATGTAGCCCAGACCCAGCACCAGGCCGGGGACCGCCATTGGCAATACCGCCAGCAATCGGACCAGCGAGCGGGCGCGGTCCAGACCCTTGGTCTTTTCCAGCAGGTAGGCACCGATGAAAACGAGCAGGGTGCCAAACAGCGCTGTACCCCCCGCCATCTTCAGGCTGTTGAAAAACGCCACGCCGACTTCCGCGTCGAGCAGACCCATCTGGTAGTGACGCAGACTCGGTTGCAGGTTGTACGGCCAGAACGTGGCAAATGAGGCGAACACCGCCATGCCCAGCATGGCCAGTACCAGGGCAGCGATGACCATGCAATACAGCGTCATGAGGCGGTCGTAAACCGCTGAAGGCTTGGGCGAATAGGGTACGGCGCGCGCCGTCAGCATGGCGGTCTGGCGCCGACTCACAAAATGGTCGATGGCAAAAGTCAGCACCGCCGGGGCCAACAGCATCAGGGCGACGACGGCACCCTTGGAAAAGTCCTGCTGGCCGATGACCAATTTGAAGACGTCGGTGGCCAGCACATTGAAGTTGCCACCAATGACCTTGGGGATACCGAAGTCAGTCATGACCAGGGTAAAGGTCACCAAAGCCGCCGAGATCAATCCGTATTTGGCTCCTGGTAAAGTGACGGTAAAAAACTTGCGCGCGGCGCTCGTGCCCATCGCATCGGCAGCCTCGTAGAGTCGGGCATCGGACAGGCTCAGCGCGGTGACCAGGATCATCAGCGTATGCGGGAAAACCGCCAGACACTCCGCCAGCACGATCCCCGGAGCGCCGTAGATCTGTTCAACGCCGAAACTTTGCAGCCAGGTTTTCAGCACGCCTTGATTGCCAAACCAGTAGATCAACGAAATGGCAGACAACAGCGAGGGCGCGAGCAAGGGGATCAGCGTGATGCCGCGAAACAGCGCCTTCTGTGGCATGCAGGAGCGCGTCAGTGCATAGGCAAAGGTGAATGCCAGAGGCAGCACCACCAAGGTGACGACCCCCGATACCCACAGGCTGTTCCACAAACTGCCCAGCAGTGCCGGGGTCTTGGCGTAGGCGACAAAATTGTCGAACCAGACGAATTGACCGTTCTGGCCTTCGAGTGCCTGTAGCAAGATGGCCAGTAGCGGGGCGGCCAGGAAGGCCAGCAGCACCACCGCGATCAGGACGATCAACGCATGGGCGAGCCGGTCAACCCAGTGTTGCCTGAATTTGATGGCAGGCCGGGTCGGCCCCCGGGTCAGAACGACGGACATCAGAACACCTTGACGCGCTCAGGCAGCAGTTTGAGCGTGATCGTTGACCCCACCTGAAGCGATCGCTCCGAAAGAAAATTCAGTGACAGGTAGACCATGAGCTTGTTCGAGCCCAAGGCCGCGGAGTGCACGTGCACGTGGCAATGTGAGCCAAGGAACTCAATCTTGTCGATGCAGGCATCAAACACGTGCGCATCGCCGGGCTCGATGGGACGTGCCAGAACGTCCTCGGGTCGCAGATAGACCCGGACCTCTCGGTCTTCGCCTGCACAGGGGAGTTGCATGGCGCCGAATTGCAGTTGCCCCTGGCTGCGACGGGCCGGCAGCACGTTGACCTTGCCGACAAAATCGGCCACGAAAGGTGAAGCCGGTTCCCGATAAATGTCCAACGGCGTTCCCACCTGTTCGATCGCCCCATGATTCATCACCACGATTCGGTCAGCCACGCTGAGCGCTTCCTCTTGATCATGCGTCACCATGACAGTGGTGACGCCAAGTTTTTGCTGCAGGGCCCGGATTTCCTGGCGTAGCCGGATGCGCTCGAGTGCGTCGAGGGCCGAGAGCGGTTCGTCGAGCAGCAGCAGGCCTGGTGCTGTGGCCAGGGCGCGCGCCAGCGCAATGCGCTGCTGTTGTCCGCCCGAGAGCTGCCCGGGGAACTTTGCTTCACTGCCGGGCAGACCGACCAGCTTGAGGAGTTCGGTCACGCGGCGCGTGATTTCGCCGCGTGGCGTCTTGCGATTGACCAGGCCGTAAGCAACGTTGTCGGCGACATGCAGATTCGGGAACAAGGCGTAGCTCTGGAACACGATGCCGCAGTCACGCAGTGCGGGCGGCAGCCGGGAAATATCGCGCTGGCCTTGGAAAATGTTGCCCGTGGTCTGGATTTCAAGGCCGGCAATGATGCGCAGCAGCGTTGTCTTGCCGCAGCCCGAGGGACCCAGAAAGCAGATGAATTCGCCCTCGCGGACCTGAAGATTTATGTCGCGCAGGGCGGTGAAATTACCAAATTCCTTGCTGACGTTGCGCAGGTCGAGAAACGTTGTTTGATTCATGCTTGGAATTGAAAAGAGCCGCACGGTTGCGCCATGCGGCCCGATAAGTTCACGCTGGCTTAGCGCTTCTCGGATTTGACGTTGTAGCGTTTTGTCCACTCATTGAGGATGCGTTCGCGCTGCTCTGCGGCGTAGTTGAAGTCGAGCTTGACCAGACGCGCTTCATAGTCCTTGGGGATGTTGGCCAGCGGTGCAGCCACGCCAGGTTGTGCAGTGATGGCAAAGTTCTTGCCGTACAAGAGCATGGCGTCTTTGCTCGATGCCCAGTCAGCCAGCTTCTGCGCCGCAGCAAGATTTTTCGTGCCCTTGTGGATGGCAAAGGCTTCGAGATCCCAGCCCAGACCCTCCTTCGGGAAGATCAGGTCGATCGGTGCGCCCTTGGCCTTGTTCGAGTTGCCACGGTATTCGAACGAAATGCCGACCACAAACTCGCCGCTGGCGGCCATGTTGCAGGGCTTCGAGCCGGAGTGGGTGTATTGCGCAATGTTGTCATGCAGGCCGTCCATGAACTTCCAGCCACCGCCCTTGCCATCCTTGTCGCCAAACAGTGTCAGCCAGGCGATGACGTCAAAATACCCCGTGCCGCTGGATGCCGGGTTGGGCATGACGACCTGCCCCTTGTAGACGGGCTTGGTCAGGTCCTGCCATGTCTGCGGTTTGGGAATGTTCTTCTTTTGCGCTTCCACCGTATTGAAACACACGGTCGCACCCCAGACATCCATGCCGAACCAGGCTGGCGGGTTCTTCTTGTCACGGTACTGGCTCATGATGGCGTCAAGGTTGAGCGGCGCGTACGGAATCAGCATCCCCTGCTTGTCAAGAAGCGCCAGGCTGGAAGCCGCCACACCCATCACCGCATCGGCCTGCGGGTTGGCCTTTTCGGCCAGCAACTTGGCGGTGATCACACCGGTGGAATCACGCACCCACTTGATTTCAATGTCAGGGTAGGCTTTGTTGAATCCCTCCTGATAGGCCTTGATCTGGTCGGTTTCCAGCGCCGTGTAGACCAGCAATTGCGTTGATGCGTACGCCGAGGCTGCAATGGCAAGCAGACCACCGAGCAAGAGGGATTTGGAAAGTTGGGACAGACGCACGTGGAGCTCCTTCAGGTAAAAAGTTGCAATGCTGTAACCGGATTGTGTCAACGTGATGACCGCCGCCTGGGCCAGACGACAGACACACGCATACCCAGTGCGAGCTATTGGGCCTCGCCCATGGGCATTTGTCAATCGGGTTTTGCAGATTGTTGACAATAATTTGCGACTGTGCCCCAATGTGGGGATGAACGTCGCGCTCCCGGCCGCCATCGCCTTGCTCCAAAGCAGCACCCTTGCCACTTTGGTGCAGAAAGAGATCGAGCGCGCGATTCTTGTGGGCGAGTATCCGCCGGGTGCCAAACTGCTGGAGGCGGCGCTGGCGAAGAAGATGGGCGTCTCGCGCGGACCCGTGCGGGAGGCGTTTCGCATGCTTGACGAGGCCGGGCTGCTGCGCACCGAGAAGAACCGCGGCGTGTTTGTGCGCGACATTCCCATTGATGAAGCGCTGGAGATTTTCGATTTTCGAGCCGCCATGGACGACTGGGTGGGTCGGCGACTGGCCGTCAGCATCTCGGGAGAGCAACTCCGCGAGATCAGGGCCTTGGTCAGCGAGATGGAGCAGGCGGTCAAGATGCAGGACGCGCACCAGTACCATGTGCTGAACCTGAAGTTTCACGAGCGCATGGTGGAGATGTCGGGCAACCGCAAGCTGACCGACACATATCGCAAGTTGATCAAGGAACTGTCGCTGTTTCGCCGGCAAAATCTCTCCGACGGTGTCTTGATGCGGACTTTCCTCAACGAACACAAGCAGATCGTCAAGGCGATCGCCTCGGGCGATGCGCCGGCGGCGGGCCGTGCCATGTTCAACCACGTGATGTTGAGCAAGCAGCGTACGATTGATAACGATCTGCGCCAGCGCGCCGACGCCCCAGGCTCCGGGTGACTGCGGTGATCTCCAGCGCCCGTCCCGCCCAGAGCGAGGGTGACGTCAATGGCTCGGTGCTGCGCAGGCACTGGCAGTCGCAGCACGTCGACGCCGCCACACGCGCATTGTTGGAACGTGATAGCGTCGCTTTTGTCCATCAATCCGTCTCGACACCCTGCCTGAGTGCCGTTGCCACAGCCCAGGGAATCTGGATCGAGGATACAGGGGGACGGCGTTACATGGACTTCCATGGCAACAACGTGCACCATGTGGGTTATTCGCATCCGCACGTGATTGCGGCTATCAAGGCGCAACTTGATGCTCTGACATTTGCCCCGCGTCGCTTTGCCAGCCAACGTGCGCTGGAGCTGGCGGAGGTGTTGGGTGGGCGTTTCCAGGCCCTGAGTGGCCAGGCTGCCAAGGTCCTGTTCACCACCGGGGGGTCGGACGCCGTGGAGGTGGCGATCAAGATGGCCCGGTTGGCAACAGGCCGCTTCAAAACGGTGAGCTTCTGGGACTCATTTCATGGTGCCGGCTTTGGTGCCGCCAGTGTCGGTGGCGAGTCATTGTTTCGGCGGGGTGCTGCTGTGGGCCCCCTCTTGCCTGGCAGCGAGCACGTGGCGCCTTTTGGCTGTTATCGCTGCGCCTATGGTCATACGGTGGACGAGCGTGGTCAACCCAGGCTCGATGAATGCAAGTTGAGCTGTGCGAACATGGTGCGCTATGTACTGGAGCGCGAGGGCGACGTTGCCGCTGTCATCGCCGAGCCGGCGCGCGCCGTGCCCTTCATCCCGCCACCGGGCTACTGGCGCGCTGTGCGCGAAGCCTGCCATGCGCATGGTGCGCTATTGATATTTGACGAGATCCCTACCGGGCTGGGCAAGACCGGCCGCTTCTTTGCCGCCGAACACGACGCTGTCGTGCCCGACATCGTGGTCCTGGGCAAGGCGCTGGGCGGTGGCGTGTTGCCGATCGCTGCTTGCATTGCCCGCGCCGATCTTGACGTGGCCGGTGATTACGCCTTGGGACACTACACGCACGAAAAGAATCCGGTCACGGCGGCCGCTGCGCTGGCCACGCTGGAAGTCATTGAGCGAGACCAATTGGTGGACAACGCCGCGCGGGTGGGTGCCTATGCGCTGGAGCGTCTGCACGACATGAAAGACCGGCATGGTCTGATTGGCGACGTTCGCGGCCGCGGATTATTGCTGGGCATCGAACTCGTCGTGGATCGTGTCACCAGAGCACCGGCCTCGGATGCCGCAGAGCGCGTGCTCTACGCCGCGCTGTCGCGTGGCCTGTCGTTCAAGACGACGATGGGCAACGTGCTGACGCTGACACCGCCCCTGATCACCACGCGCGAGCAGATGGGTCAGGCCCTCGACATCCTGGAAGAATGTCTGTCGCAAGCCTCCGAAGGGCTTTGACGCGTCGGCTGCGGACTTCAGGGATTTTCTCCGGCGGCCAGACGCTGGTTGATATCGGCGAGCACAGCCGGCAGATCGCGCAAATCGTCGATCACGTAATGCGCACCGCTCTGGGCGATGATTTTTTCCTTTGAGGCGCTCTCTCTTGCCGCCAGTTCAGCCGGGCTCATCTGCCTGACCGCGTCCCAGCTGTCGGCGACATAGTTGCTCCACTTGGAGACGCCCACGCGCCAGCACAGCGGTGCGCCCTCGCCGGCGCCGGAGACCGTGTCGTCAACCTTGACGGTACGCCGCATCGCGTTTTGCAGGTTGTACACCCCCATGCGTTCGAGATTCTTGATCACCATGTAAGCGGTCGGACGCGGCATCTCAACCTCGTCGCCGGCACAGGAGGCATCGGGCACGAAGCCTTGCGGCGCCGCTCCCGCCAGCAGCAAGTCGAGCATGTCGCGCGTGAAGCCCGTCGTCACCCCGATCCTGAGGCCTTGTTGTTGCATGCCCTTGACGACTTCGGCGACGCCCGGCAGCAGCGTGTGGTAGCTGCCTTCACGCAGCAGTGCGAGCTGGGTCGGCACGAAATCGGCGAACATCCTGTCTACGTCAGACTGGTTGGGGGCGCGGCCGAACTTGGCCATGAATCGCTCGCGCACCGACCCAATCTCGGTGATCGCCTTGATATGCAAGTCCTTGCGCAGGCCCATGGGTTCGCGTGCCTCGGGCATGGTAATTTCGAGGCCATACTTCTTGAAGACTTCGACAAAGACAATGGCTGGCGCGTCGACGTAGCGGTCCATTGTGGTTCCGGAGCAATCGAGCATCACGTAGCCGACGCTGCGCTCGGTGTTTTCGTTGTCGAACTTTTGTTGCTGGGCGGCGGCGTGGCGGACTTCTTCCGGGACGCGCCCGACTGCCGAAAGCCTGGAAATCATCGATGCTGTCATGGCGATACTCCTTGTGATGGCCTGAACTGTAGGTCAGATCGGGTTGAATAGTCAATGATAAGTTGTAGATTGTCAACAATATTCAATAAATATCCGGAAGCAAGCGCGCGGAGGCTAGACTGGCGGTTGCGAAAATGCTGGGGTCCGGCTTGACACGATCAACCTATCAGGAAGAAGCGCGACTATGACGCTCAGCTGGCCGGTGGTCGCCGCGGTGCTGTTTGGCGCGCTGCTGCATGCCGGCTGGAATGCGTTGGTCAAGTCCAGCAGCGACAAGGATCTGGACATGGCCGTCATTCACTTGATCGGCTCGATTCTGGCGATCCCTCTGGTCGCGCTCGTCGGTTGGCCGCCGCTCCAGGCCTGGCCCTTTATTGCCGCTTCGGTCGTGGTGCACATTGGCTATTACCTGGCCTTGACCGGTGCCTACCGGCACGGGGAACTGGGGCTGACCTACCCGTTGATGCGGGGCGTTGCGCCACTTCTGGTGGCGCTGTCGGCCACGCTGACCTTGGGTGAGACACTTTCGCCGCTGGCCTGGACCGGGGTCATTGGCGTCAGCGCGGGCGTGCTGGTGTTGGGGCTGCATGCGCGAGCCTTTGCGGTGCCCAAGGCGATTGGATTTGCGCTGGCCAATGCCGTGATCATTGCCGTCTACACGGTCATCGACGGACTCGGCGTGCGTGCGTCGGGCAACACCCTGCAGTACGTCGCCACTCTGTTCCTGCTCGACGGCTGGCCGTTCGCCTTGTTGGTGTTTGCTACCCGTGGATCCGCGCTCGGACGCTATGCGCGCCGACGCTGGCCGCTTGCCACGCTCGGTGCCTGTGCCTCGCTGGGCTCGTATGGCATCGCCCTGTGGGCGATGACACGTGCCCCGGTCGCCACGGTGGCGGCTCTGCGGGAAACCTCGGTCTTGTTTGCCGTCCTGCTTGGCACCTGGATCCTGCACGAAACCTTTACCGCGCGAAGAGCCATTGGCGCTGGTGCAATCGTCTGCGGCGTGATGGCCTTGCGTCTGGGCTAGCGTCGGCCTGGCAAACCTCGAAATCAAGGAGTTCAATGTGAGTCTTCCCAGTCATGTTCAGACCATCATCATCGGTGGTGGCATTGTCGGCTGCTCAAGCGCCTATCACCTCGCCAAGTTGGGCCGGACCGATGTCCTGCTGCTCGAGCAGGGCAAGCTCACCAGTGGCACGACCTGGCACGCCGCCGGGCTGGTCGGGCAGATGCGGCCGAATCGCAACATGACGACCATGAGCAAGTACGGCATCGAGTTGTACGCAGCTCTCGAGGCCGAAACCGGACTGGCCACGGGCTGGAAGCAGTGCGGCAGCGTGAATGTGGCGCGCACACCCGAGCGCATGAAGGTGTTGCGCAAGCAAACCGCCATGGCCCGCAGCTTTGGTGTCGAATGCCAATTGATTACGGCGCAGGAAGCCGGCACTCTGTATCCGCTGATGCGAATCGACGACTTGCAAGGCGCCATCTGGTTGCCGGGTGATGGCACGGTCAACCCGGCGGACCTGTGCATGTCACTTGCCAAGGGAGCGCGCAATCGCGGCGTCCGAATCACCGAAGGTGTCGAAGTGACCGGTATCATCATGGAGCGCGGTGCGGCGGTCGGGGTTCGCACCGCACAGGGTGACGTGCGCTGTGAAGTGATCGTCAATTGCGCTGGTCAGTGGGCGCGCCAGCAGGGCTACCTGGCTGGCGTCAACGTGCCGCTGTTCTCTGCCGAACATTTCTACATCGTGACCGGGAAGATCGACGGCGTGCTGCCGAATCTGCCGGTGATGCGTGATCCGGATGGCTTCATTTACTACAAGGAAGAAGTCGGTGGCCTGGTGATGGGCGGGTTCGAGCCGCAGGCCAAGCCGTGGCAGATGGATCCGGTTCCGTCGACTTTCCAGTTTGAATTGCTCGATGAGGACTGGGATCAGTTCGAACCACTGATGACCAACGCGCTGCACCGCACGCCCTGCCTTGAGACGGCAGAGATCAAGATGCTTCTGAATGGCCCCGAGAGTTTCACGCCTGATGGAAACTTCATCCTCGGCCAGGCACCGGAACTGCGAAATTACTTTGTCTGTGCCGGATTCAATTCGGCGGGGATCGCCAACAGTGGTGGTGCTGGGCGTCTGATCGCTGAATGGATCATCGGCGGTGAGCCCAGCGCCGATCTGTGGGACGTGGACATTCGCCGTTTCGGCACATTCACCGGCAACCGAAAGGCGCTTTCCGAGCGCACCAGCGAGACTTTGGGCCTGCATTACGCCATGCGCTGGCCGCGTCAGGAACTCGAAACCGCGCGACCCCTGCGCACGTCGCCTCTATACGATCTGCTGGGCGCGCGCGGTGCCGAGTTTGGCAGCAAGAACGGCTGGGAGCGCGCCAACTATTTTCGACCGCCAGGGCAAACCAGGCCCGCGCACACGCTGGAGCGGCCGGGCTGGCTGGCATGGGTGGCGGCCGAACAGCGCGCCACCCGCGAGGCGGTCGCCTTGTATGACCAGACCTCGTTCTCCAAGCTGCTGCTGCAGGGCCGCGACGCGCTGGCCGTCCTGCAGCGCTTGTGCGCGAATGACATCGACGTGGCGCCTGACAGGATGGTGTACACGGCCATGCTCAACGAACGTGGCGGATTCGAAAGCGATCTGACCGTGATCCGCCAGCAGCCAGGCGCCACCGGTGAGAGCTTTCTTATCATCACCGGCTCGGCCCAGGCGGTGCGCGATTTTGACTGGATCTCGCGCCATCTCGACCCGAATGAGCATGCCGTCCTGACCGATGTATCCGCCCTGTATTGCGTGTTGTCGGTGATGGGTCCGAAGGCGCAGCAACTGTTATCGCGGGTCAGCCCCGATGATCTGTCGGCGCCGGGACTGAAGTTCTCCTGGACGAAGATGATCGACCTCGGGCTGGCTCGAGTGCGCGCGGCACGCATGAGCTACGTCGGCGGGCCCGGGTACGAGTTGTACGTACCCGTGGAAATGGCGCGCCACGTCTATCTCACTCTGAGCGCGGCGGGCACCGATCTGGGACTTCTGGACGCGGGTTATTACGCGCTGGATGCGCTGCGCATTGAGCAGGGACGCCGGGCCTGGGGCGCGGAGCTGGGTCCTGATGAAACGCCCTGGGAGGCGGGACTGGGCTACGCGGTGAAGCTCGAGAAGAAGGCTGACTTCATTGGAAAGCCAGCCTTGCTGGCGAGCCGCAATCAACCCTTGCGCAAGAAACTGGTCACGCTGGTGTTTGACTCGCCTTCGGCGTATGCCTGGGGCGGCGAGGCGATCCTGATGCACGGGGACTCGATAGGCGAGATATCCTCGGTGGGCTGGAGTGCCACGGCTGGAGTCTGTGTCGCGCTGGGCTACGTGCGCGGCGCGTCGGCCAATAGGGCGCATGACGGCACTGCGGCTGCCATCGAACTCTGGGGCGAGCCGATCCCGGTGCGTGTGTATGACCGCTGGCCGAGCCGGAGTTAGATCCGCCCTACCGCTTCTTCAATCCGAGTGCCAATTCGTACAGCTGATTGCGGGCTTGCCCGGTGATTTCTGCAGCCAGTTTGACGGCCGTCTTCAGTGGCAGCTCTGCCAGCAGCAGTTTCAGGACGCGAGTGTCCGGCCCGGTCGCTGCGGCTTCGGGTGCTGCATGCAGAACCAGAACAAATTCTCCGCGCAAGCGGTTACCATCGAGCGCAAGCCAGGCAGCAAAGTCCTGCGCGCTCAGGGTCGCTACCTCCTCAAACTGCTTGCTCAGTTCGCGCCCAACCATCAGCCTGCGAAGTCCCAGTGGCGCCAAGGCCAGGGCCAGGGCTTCGATCCGATGCGGCGCTTCGAGCAACACGACGGGGCGTGTTTCCAGGCGCAATTGCTCGATGGCCGCTGCCCGCTCACCGGCTTTGGAGGGAAGAAAGCCGACAAACACGAAACCGCTAGCCTGTGTACCTTCGTCGGGCAGCCCGGCGACGCTCAGTGCCGCAGTGAGGCTGCTGGCGCCGGGGATCGGTATCACCGGTAAATGGGCCTGCTGAACGGCAGCGGCCAGTCGCGCGCCCGGATCGCTGATGGCTGGGGTGCCTGCATCGCTGACGTAAGCGCCACGCTGGCCCTGATCGAGGCGCGTCAGCAGCTTCTGTGCGGCTTGCGCCTCGTTGTGCTGGTGCACCGCCAGCAACTGAGTCGAAGATTTCTCGATGCCGTAGGCGCGCAGCAAGGCTTGGGTGTGGCGTGTGTCCTCACAGGCAACCACATCGACCAGCTGCAGCAGATGCAGGGCGCGCAGCGTGATGTCGGCGAGGTTGCCGATCGGCGTGGCTACCATGTAGAGGGCGCCACGTGGATAATGCTGGCCACCAGCCGCTTCGGTGGCGGCGCGCACGGCGCCGGCGTAGGCAAAGGCATTCACGGCAGTCAATGGATCGTCCTCAATTCAGGGTCAAAGTCCCAAGCACCCGGCAAGCTGGCGCCGCGGCGGAAGATGCAGCGTTGCTGTATTTGCAGCAGCGTGGGTTGCGCCTGCTGCAGCGCAATTATCGAACGCCCGGTCGGGGCGGGGGAGAAATTGATTTGATCATGCGGGCTGAGGACGGTACCACCGTGTTTGTCGAGGTGCGTCAGCGTACGGGTGCCGAGCACGGCGGTGCCGGCGCGAGCATCGGAGCCGGCAAGCGGCGACGCATTGTCTATGCGGCGCGTCACTATTTGATGCGTTTGCGCGAACTGCCGCCGTGTCGATTCGATGTGGTGCTGCTGGAGCCCGGGCGCACTGAGTGGTTGCAGGGGGCATTCGACGCTGCTTAAGTGTGGCCTAAGAATCGGACGGGTATCATCGCGCCATGCTTGAGCAACGTATTGAACAACACTTCATCGAGAGCGCTGACCTCAAGTACCAGGCGGCCCAGGTGCTGAGCAAGCCGATCGCTGCGGCGGTGCAGGCCATGCTCATCTGCGTGACCAGTGGCGGCAAGGTGCTGGCGTGTGGCAATGGCGGTTCGGCCGCAGACGCGCAGCATTTTGCCGCGGAACTGGTTGGACGCTACGAGCGTGAACGCCCGGAACTGGCGGCGATTGCGCTGACCACCGACAGTTCGATCCTGACCGCCCTGGCCAACGACTACGATTTCAAGGTCGTGTTCGCGCGGCAGGTGCGGGCGCTGGGCCAGCCCGGCGACATACTGCTGGCTATTTCGACCAGCGGCGACTCGGGCAATGTGCTTGCTGCCATCGACGCCGCCCATGAGCGCGAGATGGTGGTGGTTGGATTGAGTGGTCGCGGCGGTGGCAAGATGGCGCATGCGCTGCGCGACACCGACGTTCACATCTGTGTGCCACATGAGCGAACGGCCCGCATTCAGGAAGTTCACATTCTGGCGCTGCACTGCATTTGTGACGCTATCGATGCCCAGTTACTCGGAGACCAGGAACTTCCATCATGAAAACTGCCAGCCAAAATCTTTTCACATCCCTGCTGCTTGCAGCGTTTCTGGGCGCCGGCTTGAGCGCCTGTGCGCCGTTGGTGGTGGGGGGCGTCGTCGTGGGCTCTTTGATGGCGACCGATCGGCGCACCGCAGGCACTCAGGTCGAGGATGAGGGGATTGAGCTGCGAGCCGCCAGCCGCCTGCGTGACAGTCTTGGAGAACGCGCTCATGTCAATGTCACCAGTTACAACCGGCAGGTTCTGCTGACCGGCGAGGTTCCCAGCGCGCAGGATCGGTTGACCGCCGAGCAAATCGTTGCCAAGGTCGAGAACGTGCGCTTTATCGTCAATGAGCTGGGCATCATGGAAAAGACCTCGCTGACGCAGCGCTCCTCAGACAGCCTGATTACGGGCAAAATCAAGGCCAGCATGGTCGATGCCAAGGACATCTATGCCAACGCCTTCAAGGTCGTTACCGAACGCGGTATCACCTACCTGATGGGGCGCGTGACACAACGCGAGGCCAACCGCGCCACCGAGCTGGCTCGCGGCATTGACGGCGTCAAGAAAGTGGTGCGCGTCTTTGAAATCATCAGCGAGGAGGATCTGAAGGCCACGCTGCCGCAACCGGCGCCAGCGACGCCGGCCGAAGTCAAGAAATAGTTTATCGCTGCAAGCGTTTGATCAGGCTGGAGGTATCCCAGCGCCGGCCGCCCATTCCTTGCACGTCGGCGTAGAACTGGTCCACCAGGGCGGTCACTGGCAGCCGCGCCCCGTTTCGCCTGGCCTCATCGAGTACCAGACCCAGATCCTTGCGCATCCAGTCGACGGCAAATCCGAAATCGAACTTGTCGGCAACCATGGTCTTGCCGCGGTTGTCGAGTTGCCAGCTTTGCGCGGCACCCTTGCCGATCACCTCGAGCACCTGCAACATGTCGAGTCCGGCGCGTTCTCCAAAGGCGATCGCTTCGCTCAGGCCCTGGACCAGGCCAGCGATGCAGATCTGGTTGACCATCTTGGCGAGCTGACCTGCGCCGCTGGCGCCAAGCAGCGTGAAGGCCTTGGCAAACGCCATGGCAACCGCTTGCGCTGACTCAAACGGCGCCGGGTCGCCACCGCACATGACCGTCAACTGACCGTTTTGTGCTCCCGCTTGACCACCCGAGACGGGCGCATCGACGAAGTGCAGGCCCATGCCCCGGGCCGTCGCGTACAACTCGCGCGCCACATGCGCCGAGGCCGTCGTGTGATCAATCAGGATGGCGCCGGATTTCATCCCCGCAAAGGCTCCGTCGGCGCCCAGTGTCACGCTGCGCAAGTCGTCGTCGTTGCCGACGCAGCAGAAAACATGGTCGGCGTCGGCCGCCGCAAGCCGTGGCGTTGGTGCATGATTTGAGCCGCCAGCGCCCGTGAACTCAGCGCACCAAGCTATCGATTTCGTAGCGGTTCGGTTGTACACGGTGACGTGGTGCCCGGCCCGCGCCAGGTGCCCGGCCATGGGGTAACCCATCACGCCGAGGCCGAGGAATGCAACTTTTCTTGGCGTTGCGGGGGCGTAGGTTCTGGGGTTGATGCTGTTCATACGATGGCAAAGCTTTCGGTGCCCGCGCTAAGGTCCTGGGTCCTGCCACGCTGGCTGTTGAGTTTGATTTGCAGGCGCAAATCGTTGAGGGAATCGGCATTACGCAAGGCGTCTTCGTAAGTGATCTGGTTGGCCTCGTAGGCATCGAACAGCGCCTGGTCGAACGTCTGCATGCCCAGGTTGCGACTCTTCTTCATGATCTCCTTGACCTCGGAGACTTCGCCTTTGAAGATCAGATCGGAGATCAGGGGGGTGTTGAGCATCACCTCGACCACGGCAATGCGGCCCTTGCTGTCCTGCCGCGGGATCAGGCGCTGCGAGACCATCGCCTTGAGGTTGAGCGAGAGGTCCATCAGCAACTGCGGACGGCGTTCTTCCGGGAAGAAATTGATGATGCGGTCGAGCGCCTGGTTAGCGCTGTTGGCGTGCAGGGTTGCCAGGCACAGGTGACCGGTTTCAGAGAATGCCACCGCGTGTTCCATCGTCTCGCGGTCGCGGATTTCGCCCATCAGGATCACATCCGGGGCCTGGCGCAATGTATTCTTCAGCGCGGCGCCCCAACTGTCGGTGTCAATGCCGACTTCGCGTTGCGTCACCACACAATTCTTATGCGGGTGCACAAACTCGATTGGATCTTCGATCGTGATGATGTGTCCGTAGGAATTGGCGTTGCGCCAGTCGACCATGGCCGCCAGGGTGGTTGACTTGCCCGAACCTGTGGCGCCTACCAGGATGCAAAGGCCACGCTTGGTGGTGGCCACCTCTTTGAGCACCTGCGGTACGCCCAGGCCGTCGATCGTCGGCACGTTCAGCGGAATCACCCGCAGCACAATGCCGACCTTGCCTTGCTGGACGAAGGTGTTGACGCGAAAGCGCCCGATGTCGGGCGGCGAGATGGCAAAGTTGCATTCCTTGGTGCGTTCAAACTCGGCCACCTGCTTGTCGTTCATGATCGAGCGTGCCAATGCCATCGTGTGCGCGGCGTTCAGGGGCTGCGGCGATACCTTGGAAATCTTCCCGTCGACCTT